>WGFP01000138.1 GCA_015492195.1 Acidiferrobacterales bacterium | reverse complement strand
GTTTATCGGAGCGTATCTTGTCCGCGATCTCCCATAAGGTATCTCCCTTTTTAACGGTATACTCCGATGCCGTTGCCCACGTCGACACAGTCTTGGCCGGAGCGGGTTTGGGCGCCGGCACGTCCGCTTCCGCAATCGGCGGACCGAGCAATTCAACCTTGGGCGCCTCCTCAGGCGATTCTTTTTCTACGGATGCGACTTCTTCGGATACAAAGTCTTCAGGCCAGCCGGTTGCCTTGGAGATGACGGCCTCGTCGCGAACCGAAGGCCCCAGCAAGTCCTCTTTAGCCGGCGCCATCGGCGGCGCCGGTTCCCTGGCCGCCGTCACTTTTTTCTTGGGCGGCGTTGCCTCTTTCGCCGGTTCGGGTGTTGGTTTGGGTTCGACCTTCGGTGCTTCCTCGACTTTCGCTACCGGCACAGGTTCCACCGGCGGCGGTTCGGCTTTCACGCTGGGCGCGGTGCGCGGTACCTCGATGCCGGTCGGTTTGCCGGCAACATGGTAAGGGGGATCAATCAGCGCGGTGTATTCGCGAACCAGGCGGCCGCCGCGCCATTCAAGTTGTATGAGCAAATGAAGAAACGGTTCTTCTATTTGCTGATCGGTCCGTAACTGTAAAAAATAACGTCCGTCAAGACGCTTTGCGACGGTAAACTTGATTTGCGACAGAAAAGGCAGGCGCTCCGCTCCCGCGGCCCTGAAATCGGCATAGGAAGCCAGCGAGGCATTCAGGCCTTTAAGTTCTTTTTCGCTGATTGAAGTGAATTCAATTTCGGCGTTCAGGGGTTCATTGAGCGCGGAGTGGACCTTGAGTTTTCCGAGACCCAATGCGTGACCCGTTACAGGGGTTAACGTTAAGACAACGCCCACCACCAGACCTAGGGCCAGCGCCATCCCCCTACTTTTTTGGTGCATGCAATTCACCCCTGTTCTTCTCGACGAGTCTCCTCGCATTAATGCCTTATGGGACCTTGCGTTACGTAACTATAATAGTAAGACCCTTTATAAATCTCAACTAAACTATAGCTTACAAATGGTTTTTTACCAGATATTCAGCGATTTGGATACTATTTAAGGCTGCTCCCTTGCGCACGTTGTCCGAGACCACCCACAGGTCCAGCCCGCGGGGATGGGAAATATCCTCGCGAATCCGGCCTATATAAACGGGATCACGGCCGGCCGATTCGGTTACGGCGGTCGGATACCCCCCCGGCTTCCGCTCATCCATGACCGTTATCCCCGGGGCCTTGCGCAAGAGCGCCCGGGCCTCGTCGGCGGTGATTTTCTTACGGGTTTCAATATGCACCGCTTCAGAGTGGCCGTAGAACACCGGCACGCGCGCGGTCGTGGGATTGACCTTGATGGAGGCATCCCCCAGGATTTTCTGGGTTTCCCAGACCATCTTCATTTCTTCTTTGGTATAGCCGTTCTCCTGGAACACATCAATGTGCGGCAGCACATTAAAGGCGATCTGCTTTGGGTACACCTCGGCCTCAACCGGTTTACCGTTCAACAACTTTGCCGTCTGGGTCGCCAATTCTTCAATCGCTTCCTTGCCGGTGCCGGACACGGCCTGGTAGGTACAGACATTAACGCGCTCGATCCCCACGGCATCGTGGATGGGTTTCAACGCCACCACCATCTGAATGGTCGAGCAGTTGGGGTTGGCGATGATGCCGCGGTTTTTATACTGGGCGATGGCATCAGAGTTAACCTCCGGCACCACCAGCGGGATGTCCTTGTCGTAGCGGAACTGGGCGGTGTTGTCGATCACTACACAGCCGGCGGCGGCGGCCTTCGGCGCGTACTCGGCCGAGACGCTGCCCCCCGCGGAGAACAAGCCGATCCGGCATTTGGAAAAATCAAACGCGGCCAAATCCTCGACCACGAGCTCGCCGCCCTTAAACGCCACCTTGCTTCCGGCCGAGCGGCTGGACGCCAGCGGATAAACCTTGTCCACGGGAAACTCGCGCTCCGCCAGAATGGCAAGCATGGTCTCACCCACGGCGCCGGTGGCGCCGACCACCGCGACGTTATACTTCTTGGCACTCATGACATACCTCTTCCGTTTAGAAAAAATTCACTCATGACGCAGCGCCGCCACCACGGCATCGCCCATCGCGGCAGTGCCCACCTTCTTGCCCTGACCGGCATAAATATCCTCGGTACGCAGCCCCTGATCCAACGTGTCGGACACCGCCCGCTCCACGCGCGCCGCCATCTCTTCCGCTTCCAGGGTATAGCGCAGCATCATCGCCACCGACAAAATGGTGGCCAGCGGATTGGCGACGTCCTTCCCGGCGATGTCCGGCGCCGAGCCGTGGATCGGCTCGAACATTCCCTTCCGGTCCCCATTCAGGGAAGCCGACGGCAGCATGCCGATGGAACCGGTCAGCATCGCCGCTTCATCGGACAGGATGTCGCCGAACATGTTGCTGGTGACGATAACGTCGAACTGCTTAGGCGCGCGCACAAGCTGCATGGCGGCGTTGTCCACATACATGTGAGAAAGCGCAACGTCAGGGTAGTCCTTCCCTACCCGCGTCACAACATCGCGCCACAGGCCGGTCGCCTCCAGCACATTGGCCTTGTCCACCGAACAAACCGCCTTGCGCCGCTTGCGGGCGATCTCGAAGGCCACGCGCGCCACCCGCTCAACTTCGTGTTCGGCGTAAACCAAGGTATTGAACCCCTGGCGCTCGCCGTTCGATTGTTTTCGTATACCCCGGGGCTCGCCAAAATAAATCCCGCCGGTGAGTTCGCGCACGATCATGATATCGAGCCCGGCCACCACGTCCGGTTTCAGGGTCGATGCGCCCGCCAACGGCGGATAGAGGATCGCCGGACGCAAGTTGGCGAACAGTTCGAGCGCGGCGCGCAGGCCGAGCAACGCCTTCTCCGGGCGCACGTCCATCGGAAGCGCGTCCCACTTGGGTCCGCCGACCGCGCCCAGCAGCACGGCATCGGCGGCCTTGGCAAGCTCAAGGGTCGACGGCGGCAGTGGGTGCTTATGGCGATCATAAGC
>WGFP01000137.1 GCA_015492195.1 Acidiferrobacterales bacterium | reverse complement strand
GTCTATTATCTCATTAAGAACGATTTCTCTTTCTTTTTCCTTGTTTGCGATCGGTCCTTGTCTGGATCGACGCAGGCCAAGGTAGTGTTGATAAACATTCTCAGTAATGACCTCGTCGTTGACCGTGGCAAGTACCTTGCTGTTGTCAATCGGTTTTCTTTCGCATGCGCTTGTCAGCAATCCGAGGATTAAAATAAATACAAATGACAGGGGGCGTGTGGATGACATCGATTTTCCTCTCTTCATCTTAACGATTTGTGGGCTTAAAGTTCTTCCGGCGTCAGGGCGTTGATGCGCAGGGCGTGAATATCCCTGTTCATGAGTTCACCAAGCGCTTCATAGACCATGCGATGACGCATAAGGGGGGTGCGGTCTTCGAAGCAGGACGAGACAATGGTGACGGCGAAATGCCCGCCCCCGCTTTTTGCCCCTTCATGCCCCGCGTGCAGCCTGCTTTCATCAATGATCTCGAGATTCACGGGCACAAATGCTTTTTTCAGCCGTTTCTTAATTTCTTCAACGCGGTCCATCAGGGCAGTACTTTGCGAAACGGTTTGACGTTGACATTCGAATAGACGCCGGCCTCGACGTAAGGATCGGCGTCGGCCCACGCCTTCGCATCCTCCAGTGAATCAAATTCGGCGACGATCAGGCTGCCGGTGTAGCCGGCGGGGCCGGGGGTCTCGCCGTCAATGGCGGGATACGGACCGGCGAGCAGCAGGCGTCCCTCGTCCTTCAGTTTCTCCAGGCGTTTGAGGTGCGCCGACCGCGCCGACAGGCGACGTTCCAGACTCCCCTCCACATCCGTTCCATTGATAACGTAGTACATCAGTTACCGGCCTTGTCGGGAAGCGGTTCTCCTTTTTTTGTCTTTTCGGTCACGTATTTTGACATGAAGATCGCCTGCGCCACGATGAATAAAAACGTCAATCCAAGCAGACCGAACACCTTAAAATTCACCCAGATATCGGTTCGTGTTCCCTCGTCGAGATGCGGGCCGTAGTAAAAGGCGACGTAGAGATTGAGGATGCCGACAAGTAGAAAAAAAATGCCCCAGCTCATATTCAGCCGGTTCCATATGTGATCCGGGAGCGTGATGTGGCCGCCCATCATGCGATGTATGATCGTCTTTTTTCCTATCAGGTGGCTTCCGAGAACGAGCACGGCGAATATCCAGTATACGATGGTGGGTTTCCACTTAATGAAGGCGTCGTCCTTGAGAACCAAGGTCATGCCGCCGAAGACGATAATGACGCCGAGCGTAACGAGGTGAATGGTCTCAAACCGGCGTCGTTTCAGCCAGTATCCGCCGACCTGTAAGAACGACGCAACGATGGCAACCGCCGTGGCGGTATAGATATCGTAGTATTTGTAGGCCGCAAAAAACAGCAGCAGCGGGAAAAGGTCGTACAGGAATTTCATGCGCGCTCGGAGATAAGAAAGACGGCTATTTTGTCATCAGTTGACGGTATAAGGCAACCGAATCCTTGCCCACATTTTCCGGCTAACCCGCAGGCCCGCGTAATCGCGGGCTCGAACCAGGACCGGTGTACGTCCTTTGTGGGGGTGCGAATTCAGAACTTATATCCGAAATTGAAGGCAATAACGGGGTAGTATTTAAAGTCCTTAAGTTCGTCCTCCAATTGCTGCTGTTCCTTGTCGATATCACTCTGGGAAACACCGGCACCGGCGGAGAGTTTTACTTTTGGGGAACCCTGAAAAACGACGCCGAGATCAAAGGCGAAGCTGAATTTCTTCTCGGAGCCGAAGGGGTTGCCCCAGCCCACGCCCAGATACGGCGCGACGTCATTGAATGTCACTTCAGCCGTCAGGCTCGTGCCCGCGGCATACGTCGTATCGCCGATGGTGATGCTGCCGCTGGTTTTGGCGGTGGCATTCAGCTCATTGCCGTTTAAGACCGCGCCGAGGGTGGTGTGAAAGCCGCCCCCCGAGGGACGCCAATCGAATAACACCGTCCCCGAGCGCAGCTTCAGGTCGAAATCGTAGTCAATCCCGCTTTCCGTCCTGGTGTCGTCAAAATTGGCGCCATTGAGCCCGAACCTCACGTTGGTTTTTTTCGACATGGGTTTGGTCACCTCTACGCCGTAACCCAGGGTGCTGAGTTTGGCGGACACGACCGTATCTTGCGCCATTGCCGTTGCCGATAGATGCATGCCAATCCCAAGCGCCAGAACCATCAGCAGGCTTTTCATTCCTTTCATTTCCGTGTTCCCTGTATTTTTGTTTCCTGTTACATACCTCTAGTTATCTTTATAAGGGATGTCAATGCGGGGTCATGCGGCTCCGGCACGGTGGGCTTAAATGTGCGCGGTTCTCTTGCGGAGACCATGGATGGTGTAAAATTTCGCCTTGCAACAGTTTTATATATAAACGATGATTTAGCGAAATCCCGCAAATCCTGTTCATCCTGTCTATTAATCAATGTCGCCACGCTACGATTTGCATTCGCATTCTCTTCACTCGGACGGAACTCTGACGCCCACCGAGCTGGTGGCGCGCGCCCACGCGCAGGGCGTTGCCGTGCTGGCGCTGACGGATCACGACGTGACCGATGGCATTGCCGAGGCCGCGGCCGCCGCATCCAGTCTCGGGCTTGAGTTGATCCCGGGCGTGGAGATATCCGTGACCTGGCAGCAACAGACGATCCACATCGTGGGCCTTGGGATTGATCCCGGCGATCAGACGCTGCAAGCGGGACTTGCGGGGCTGCGCGAATTCCGCAACAAACGGGCGCGGGAGATCGACCGCCGGCTGCAAAAGAAACGAATCACCGGCGCCTACGCAGGCGCCGCCGGCCTCGCCCAGGGCGCCATTTTGTCGCGCACCCATTTCGCTCGCTTTTTGGTAAGCCAGGGTTACGCCGGAAATATGCAGCAGGCATTCAAACGTTTTTTAACGCGCGGCAAGCCGGGCTATGTGCCGGGTTGTTGGGCGACCCTTGAACAGGCGGTTGGCTGGATCCACGGGGCCGGGGGGTTGTCGGTTATCGCCCATCCCGCGCGTTACCGGTTAAGCGCGGGAAAATTGCGCAAACTCCTCGGGGCGTTCAAAGACTGCGGCGGCGCGGCCATCGAAGTGATTTCAGGCAGCCGGCACGTCGAAGAAAATAATCATCTGGCGCGCCTGGCATCGGAGTTCGGCCTGCTTGCCTCTGTCGGTTCGGACTTCCACGGTCCGAACGGCCACGACGCCGTCGGTACCTCCCCGGCGAAACAAAAGGGAAAGCCGTGGGCAGAGCTGGGCGGGTTGCCGCCGCTTCCGGCCGCCTGTACCCCGGTGTGGCAGGCGTGGTGAGCGGCAGGTTTTATACCTGCTTATGTTGACGTGGTCGAACACGGGGCGCAAGATTTTTCATTCAAAGGAGGTGATATATGGAACAACAACTCAGTGTCATCGTGGAATCGGTTAAGAGTTTTATGGTGCAGTTGGGTGAGTTTCTGCCGAAACTGATCGCCGCCGTGATTATTCTGGTGGCCGGTTGGTTTATCGCCAAGTTTCTTGCCTTCCTTACGGTCAAGGGTTTAAAGCTGGTCAACTTCAATGTGCTCACCGAGAAGGCCGGGCTGGACGGCTTTCTCAAGAAGGGGGGCATACGCAAAGGGACCGTCGACATTCTGGGAATATTAATTTACTGGCTCGTGATTCTGGCGACCTTGCTGATCGCCTTCAACTCCCTGGGGCTGACCGTGGTCTCGGAATTGTTTAGCCGGATTACCCAATTTATCCCGAACGTCATTGTGGCGGTGTTGATCCTGACCATCGGCATGTATTTTGCGCGTTTCGTTGCCGATGCCGTGATCGCCTATGGCAAGAACGTCGGTCTGCAGGACGCAAATCTGATCGGTCGTCTGACATACTATGCCATCGTGGTTTTTGTGGTGATTATCGCCCTGGGCCAGATGAATATCGCCGATCGCTTCCTTCAGCCCGCGTTTTTAATCCTGTTTGGCGGGATTGTCCTGGCGTTGGCGCTGGCGTTTGGGCTGGGCGGCCAGAAGTGGGCGGCCGGGCAATTGGAAAAATTCATGAAAAGTAAGAAATAAACCGTCCATACGCCGCGCGAACTTGTGATTAAATGGGGGCTTCGCCCCCATTTTTCTTTGGGTTTCTGGATATGAACGCTCGGTGATCCATGGCGCAATATTTTCAGATTCATCCGGTCGACCCGCAACCGCGGCTGATCAAGCGGGCCGTGGACATCGTACGCGCCGGCGGGGTGGTCGTTTACCCCACCGATTCGAGTTATGCGCTTGGTTGCCACATCGGCGACAAGGAGGCGATGGAACGCATCCGCCGCATCCGCCGCGTGGACAAGGACCATAATTTTACACTGGTCTGTCGCGACCTGTCTCAAGTCGCGCTCTATGCCCGTGTCGGCAACGCCGACTACCGCATCCTTAAGGCCCATACCCCCGGTGCGTACACGTTTATATTGCCGGCCACGCGCGAGGTGCCGCGGCGATTGCAGAATCCCCGTCGAAAAACCATCGGGCTTCGGATTCCCGATCACGCGATCGTGCGGGCGCTTTTGACGGAACTCAATGAGCCCCTCATGAGTTCCACCCTGATTCTGCCTGGAGAAAAGCTGCCTTTGAGTGATCCGGAGGAAATTCGCGCAAAGCTCGAACACCAAGTGGATCTGGTCATCGACGGCGGCAACTGCGGGTTGGAACCGACGACCGTGGTGGTGCTGGAAAGCGGACAGCCCCGCATCGCCCGTGCGGGAAAAGGCGATATTACCCCGTTTTCTTTTGCATAAATCAACCGAAAACACAGACGCGACGTGGTGAACTTTGATTTAAGTAGCGGGGTGCTCCTGATATACTGGCCGGATGCATGATCTGATGAATTTACCTCTGTCACAGCTCATCGCTGTGTCGATCCTTCCTATTCTGTTTGCCATCACCGTCCATGAAGTCGCCCACGGTTGGGTCGCCATGCGTCTGGGTGACCCCACGGCGCAGCGGCTGGGGAGGTTGACCCTCAATCCCTTAAAACACATCGATCCGGTGGGGACCGTTCTTGTTCCGGCGCTGTTGCTGATTTTGAAGACCGGGTTCGTGTTTGGTTGGGCCAAGCCGGTGCCGGTGACCTGGGAGAATCTGCGTAATCCCAAACGCGACATGGTGCTGGTGGCCGTCGCGGGTCCGGGCGCCAATCTGCTGATGGCGTTCTTATGGGGTGTCATTGCCAAGATTGGAACCCTGCTTCCAGCCGGAGCCCAGTGGGCGGCCGAGCCCATGCAATACATGGGCGTGATCGGGATACTTATCAACGCGTTGCTTATGGTATTTAACCTCCTTCCCCTGCCGCCGCTTGACGGCGGGCGCGTCGCCGTCGGTCTCCTGCCCGGACCCTGGGCCTGGCGCTTAAGCCGGGTGGAGCCCTTCGGATTTTTTATTCTGATTGGCCTTATGATCACCGGAGTATTGTGGTTTATCATTAATCCGTTTTTGCGGGCGGTGATGGGTCTGGTGGTTTTTATTGTGGGTTTATAACTAAGGGCTGATGAATACGGTTATTCCGGGCCAGTCGCAGCGGGTTCTGTCGGGCATGCGTCCCACGGGGCGGCTGCACCTCGGGCATTACCACGGCGTGCTCAAAAACTGGGTGCACTTGCAGCACGAATACGAGTGCTTCTTCTTTATCGCCGACTGGCACGCCCTGACCACCCACTACGAGGACCCCCATGTCATCGAGGAAAGCGTGTGGGAGATGGTCGTTGACTGGCTGGCGGCGGGGGTCGATCCGAACACCGCCACCCTGTTTATCCAGTCGCGCGTCCCGCAACACGCCGAACTGCACACCCTGCTTTCCATGATCACGCCGCTGTCGTGGCTGGAGCGCGTGCCGAGCTACAAGGACCAGCAGGCGGCGCTCAAGGACCGCGATCTCTCCACCTACGGTTTTCTCGGCTACCCCCTGCTGCAAGGCGCTGATATCCTGGTCTACCGGGCGGGCTTGGTGCCGGTGGGTGAGGACCAGGTGGCGCACGTGGAGCTGACGCGCGAGGTTGCGCGCCGCTTCAACCACCTGTACGGTCGCGAGCCGGATTACGAGGCACGGGCGGAGGAGGCCGTCGGAAAGTTGGGTAAAAAGAATGCCAAGCTTTATCGCAATCTGCGCACCGCCTTCCTGGAGAAGGGCGATCATGAGGCGCTCGCCACCGCGCGCGCCCTGCTTGAACGGAACAAAAACATCACCTTGGGCGACAAGGAGCGCCTGTTCGGTTATCTCGAGGGCGGCGGAAAGATGATTCTGACGGAACCGCAGGCCTGGCTTTCGCCGGCGCCGAAGATGCCGGGGCTCGACGGTCGCAAGATGTCCAAGTCCTACGGCAACACCATCGCCCTGCGCGACGATCCCGCGAAGGTGCAGAAGAAGCTCAAGACCATGCCCACGGATCCGGCGCGCGTGCGTCGTTCCGACCCCGGCGATCCAAAAAAGTGCCCGGTGTGGCCGTTTCACCAGGTTTATTCGGACGACAAGACAAGGGACTGGGTGCAGAAGGGCTGCACTTCCGCGGGCATCGGGTGCCTTGAATGCAAACAACCGATAATCGACGCGGTGCTCGTGGAGCTTCAGGAGATCCAGCAGCGGGCGGAGGAGTATTCACGCGATCCCATGCTCGTGAGAAATATCATCGCCGACGGCTGCAAGCAGGCGCGGGATGCCGCCGAGCAGACGCTGGTTGACGTGCGCGCCGCCATGGGATTGGGGTACAGCTGATGAATACGCCGAAGAAAGATGCATCACATCTGGCATTGGTTCAAGGCGAGGCGATCACCGAGCTTCCGCACGATCTCTACATTCCGCCGGACGCACTCGAGGTGTTTCTCGAAACCTTCGAGGGGCCACTGGATCTGCTGCTCTATCTTATTCGCAAACAGAACCTGGATATCCTCGATATTCCGATCGCCGAGGTCACGCGCCAGTACATCGCCTATATCGAACTGATGAAAGAGCTCAAACTCGAACTCGCCGCGGAGTATCTCGTCATGGCCGCGATGCTGGCGGAAATTAAGTCGCGTATGCTGTTGCCGCGCCCGAGCGAGGAAGGCGGGGAGGAAGAAGATCCGCGCGCCGAGCTGGTGCGGAGGCTCCAGGAATACGAGCGTTACCGCCAGGCCGCGGAATCCATAGACCGCCTGCCGCGCGTCGGGCGTGAGCTGCATCTGGTCGTGGTCGAGAGCAAACAACCGCCTGAGAAACGTGTACAACCGAATGTTTCCCTGTTTGAATTGATGGACGCCTTCAAGCAGGTCATCGAGCGCGCCGAGCTTTATCGCCATCATCGTATCATGCGTGAGCCGTTGTCGGTACGCGAACGCATGACCGAGATTCTGGCGAAAGTCGACAGCGAGACCTTCATAAATTTTGAATCCTTGTTTAATCTCGAAGAGGGCAGGATGGGCCTGGTGGTGACCTTTGTGGCCATTCTTGAGTTGATGAAGGAATCCCTGATCGTGATGGTCCAGCAGGACCCCTTCGCCCCCATTCACGTGAAAGCGGCGGCCTGATGAGCAAACCGAACAAAGAACTGAAGAATATTATCGAAGCGGCCCTGCTCGTTTCCGGACAGGCCTTGACCATCAAAAAGATGCAGGCCATGTTTCCGCCGGAATCGCGGCCGACGCGCGAGGAAGTGCGCGAGGTGCTGGATGCGCTGGAGAGGGACTATGCCAATCGCGGCGTGGAGTTGAAACAGATCGATCGCGCCTGGCGTTTTCAGTCGCGCGAGAAATATGCCGACTGGGTGATGCGCCTCATTCAGGAACGCCCGCCGCGTTATTCGCGCGCCCTGCTCGAGACGCTTGCGATCATCGCCTACCGTCAACCCGTGACGCGCGGTGACATCGAGTCCATACGCGGCGTGTCCGTCAGCAGCGACATTATCCGGACGCTTCTGGAACGCGAATGGATCCGCCAGGTCGGCACGCGCGACGTGCCGGGTCGGCCGGCCTTGTTCGGCACCACGCGTGCCTTTCTCGAACACTTCAATCTCAAGAGCTTGGAAGACCTGCCGCCGCTTGCCGAGCTGCGCGACCTCGGCGTCATCAGTGCGGAGCTGGATCTGAAACTGGATATTCCCCCGGACGCGGGTAAATCCCCGACTTCGGAAACCCAAGATGCCAAGGAAACGGCGCACGCAGGCGGCGCGGAAGCAGTATCGATTTCCCGGGCCCAGTCGGCGGCCGGTGAGTGACAAAAAGATCCCGAAGGGGGCCGTCGACACATCCCCGGAGGGGGAACGAATACAAAAGGTGCTGGCCCGTGTCGGCGTGGGTTCACGTCGGCAGATTGAACGCTGGATCGAGGAAGGCCGCGTCACCGTGGGCGGCCGGCGCGCGACCCTCGGGCAGCGGGTCACGCCGCGCCAGGTCATCCGCGTGGACGACCGCATCCTTGCACCTTCAACGGTTACCCCCAAACGCCGCATTCTGATTTACCACAAGCCAGCGGGGGAGATGTGCACCCGCAGCGACCCCCAAGGACGACCGACCGTTTTTGATCACCTGCCGCGGCTGCGCAGCGGCCGCTGGATCTCCATCGGGCGGTTGGATTTCAATACCGCCGGTTTGCTGCTGTTGACGACCGACGGCGAACTTGCCAACCGCCTGATGCATCCGCGTTTTCGTATCGAGCGCGAGTATGCCGCGCGCATCCTGGGCAAGGTTGATGAAGCCATGCTCAAAAGGCTTGCCAAAGGCGTTCGGCTCAAGGACGGCCCGGCACGCTTCGAGTCCATCGTGGACGCGGGCGGGGAAGGCGCCAACCGTTGGTATCATGTGACGCTTAGGGAGGGTCGCCACCGTGAAGTGCGGAGGATGTGGGAGGCGGTGGGCGTCAAGGTCAGTCGCCTGATCCGCGTGCGTTACGGCCCGGTCACCCTGCCGCGCCGGTTGCGCGCGGGCCATTGGATGGATCTGGACCCGGATGCCGTGCAGGCGTTATTGCACGCGGTCGGGTTGGAGGAAGAAAAAAAGAAAAGCCGGCCGCGTCGAACCGAAAACCCTTCCGCCAAGCGCAAGCGCGCTCGCGCAAAGGCGGCAAGACGATAGCGTTAGGAGAATCCGCGTGACAAAAAAATCCATAACAAATGACCGCTCGGCTGTTCCCGACCCCGTTTCTTTTTGGGAGGCCTTTTTCTATTGGCTTAAACTCGGTTTCATCAGCTTCGGGGGGCCGGCCGGCCAGATCAGCATGATGCACCAGGAGTTGGTCGAGCGTCGGCGCTGGATTTCGGAGCACCGTTTCCTTCATGCGCTTAATTACACCATGGTGTTGCCGGGGCCGGAGGCGCAACAGCTTGCGACCTACATCGGCTGGCTGATGCACGGCACCAAGGGCGGGATTGTCGCCGGTACATTGTTTGTCCTGCCGTCGTTATTTATCCTGATCGCGCTTACCTGGGTTTACCTGGCTTTTGGCGACGTGCGGGCCGTCGCCGGCATCCTCTACGGCATCAAGCCGGCGGTCACGGCGATCGTGGTGTTCGCCGCCTACCGCATCGGCACGCGCGCGCTCAAAAACGGCGTGTTGTGGGCCATGGCCGCGGCCGCCTTCGTCGCCATCTTCGCCTTGAACGTCCCGTTTCCCTATATCGTGCTGGGCGCCGGGGTGATCGGTTTCCTTGGGGGGCGCATCGCGCCGGACAAGTTCAAGGCCGGCGGACACCACGGCGACGGCCGTAAGACCTACGGCCCGGCACTCATCGACGACCACACCCCCGTGTCGGATCATGCGCGTTTCAAATGGGCGCGGGTCATCGTTTATGCCTTGGTCGGCCTGGCGTTGTGGGTCGGGGTTTTGGGTCTGTTGTTTTCGCAGCTCGGCTGGCAGGGCACGCTGACGCAGATGGGCTGGTTTTTCACCAAGGCCGCGCTCGTGACCTTCGGCGGCGCCTATGCGGTGTTGCCCTATGTGTATCAGGGCGGCGTCGACCACTACCAGTGGCTGACGGCCACGCAAATGATTGACGGCCTGGCCTTGGGCGAAACCACCCCCGGCCCGTTGATCATGATCGTGGCATTCGTCGGCTTCGTCGGCGGCTGGACCAAGGAACTGTTCGGCACGGATTCCCTGGCGCTCGCCGGCATGGCCGGCGCCACGGTGGCGACCTTCTTTACCTTTCTGCCGTCGTTCCTGTTTATTCTGTTGGGCGCCCCGGCGGTGGAGGCCACGCGCCACGACGTGAAATTCACCGCGCCCTTGACCGGCATCACCGCCGCCGTGGTCGGCGTGGTGCTGAACCTGGCGGTGTTCTTCGCCTACCATGTCCTGTGGCCGCAGGGGTTCGAGGCGTCGTTTGAGTGGCTGTCCGCTTTAATCGGTATCGGCGCCTTCATCGCGCTGTGGCGCTTCAAGGCCGGCGTGATCCCGGTGATCGGCGCATGTGGCCTGGTCGGTCTGGCTTACATTTTCTTCAAGTCGTTTGTGGGTGCATAGCAACAGCGCGGCGTTCAGGAAGGACATGAAACCGCGTACAAATTTCAAACGGGTTTATCGTCTATTATTCGCCGCCAACGGCAAACAGCACTGGTGGCCGGGCGACAGCACCTTCGAGATCATGGTGGGCGCGGTGCTGACGCAGAATACCGCCTGGAGCAATGTCGAGAAGGCCATCGCCAATCTGAAACGGGCAAAGGCGCTTTCGCCCCAAGCTATTGTCAAGGCGCATCCTAAGCGTCTTGCCACTTGGCTCAAACCCTCCGGCTATTTCAATATCAAGGCGAAACGCCTGCGCGCG
>WGFP01000136.1 GCA_015492195.1 Acidiferrobacterales bacterium | reverse complement strand
TCCTCGCGGCGGTGGCCCTGGCGCTTGTGATCTACATCGCGCTGGTGTCGGATGAGATCTCGGCCGGCGGTTTTGTTTCCTACATTGCCGCCGTTGCCTGGATGATGGGGCCGTCAAAACAGCTCGCCAGAATCAACGAAGTAATTCAGATGGGGCTGGCCGCGGCGAGCAGTGTCTTCGGCGTGCTCGATGAGGCCCCGGAGAAGGACGACGGCACGGTCACGCTTGAAAAGGTAAAAGGCCGCATTGAGTACCGCCGTGTCGGATTTCGTTATCCGATTTCTCACGCCGACGTTTTGCATGACGTTTCATTTTCCATCGAGCCCGGTCAGACGCTGGCATTGGTCGGCGCCTCCGGCAGCGGCAAGACCACCGTCGTCAGCCTGTTCCCGCGGTTTTACCGCGCGACCCAGGGTGAAATTCTGCTCGACGGTGTCAACATAAACGACCTGGTGCTCGCCAATCTTCGCGGCCACATCGCACTCGTCGGTCAGGAGACCCTGCTGTTCAATGACAGCATCCGCAATAACATCGCCTACGGCCGGAAAGGAAAGATTGATGAGGCGCGCCTCGAGGAGGCCGCGCGCGCGGCGCATGTCCTCGAGTTCGTGAACGCGTTGCCCGAGGGGTTGGATACCCAGGTGGGCGAAAAGGGCTTGCGTCTTTCCGGCGGTCAGCGTCAGCGGATCGCGATCGCCCGCGCCCTTTATAAAAATGCGCCCATCTTGATATTGGATGAGGCGACCTCGTCGCTGGACTCGGAGTCGGAACGTTATGTACAGGCCGCCATGCAGAAGCTCATGGAGAACCGCACGACGCTGGTGATCGCCCACCGTCTTTCGACGGTCGAGCACGCCGATCGCATCGTGGTGTTGGCCCAGGGGAGGGTGGTTGAAAGCGGCAACCACAAGGAACTGCTGGCCCGTAACGGGGTTTACGCGGGGCTTTATCGCATTCAGTTTAATGACGCCTCGGTGAATATATAAAAGGATAGGGCGTCGGCGGGCATGCAAAATAAATGTATGGGATAGAATACCACTGGTATAAAAAAAGCCTTATCAGTCTGGCGCTGCTGCCGGTGAGTTGGATCTTTTGTGTATTGGTATTGCTTCGGCGTCGGCTTTACCGGTTACAAATCCTTCACAGCGTTCAATTGCCGGTCCCGGTCATCGTGGTCGGCAACATCACGGTCGGGGGCACGGGCAAGACCCCGTTGGTGTTGTGGCTCGTCGGCTTCCTTCTAGAAAAGGGATATCGTCCCGGGATTGTCACCCGCGGTTACGGCGGAAACGTGCAGGATTGGCCGGTACTCGTTCACGCGGATTCCGATCCGGGACAGGTGGGTGACGAGCCGTTGCTGCTCGCCCGCCTGAGCGCCGCCCCGGTTATGGCCGGCGCTGATCGCGTGCGCGCCGCACGCAGGTTGGTGCGCGAGCATGGCTGCGACGTTATCGTCAGTGACGACGGGTTGCAGCATTACCGTCTGGGGCGCGACGTGGAAATCGCCGTGATTGACGGCAGCCGGCGTTTCGGGAACGGCCGTTGTTTGCCGGCCGGACCGTTGCGCGAACCAATAAGCCGTCTTCGCAGCGTGGATGCATGCGTGACTCAAGGCACGCCGCCGCCCAACGGATGGGGCATGAGGCTGGAGGAGGCGGGGTTTCACCGCCTGGATGCGCCGGATCGAACGGTTTCGGCGGACGTCTTTCGCGGCCGGCCCGTGCATGCCGTGGCCGGCATCGGCCATCCTGCACGATTTTTTGATCAGTTGCGGGGACTGGGGTTACAGGTCATTGAGCATCCCTTCCCGGATCACCATCGTTTTCGTGAAAAGGACCTGGATTTCGGAGATGATTACGAAATCATCATGACTCAGAAGGATGCGGTAAAATGTGAGTGTTTTTCCATTCCGCGCGCCTGGTACCTGGCGGTGGAAGCCAGGGTGGATCCGCGGCTGGGTGAATTGGTTTTGCAGCGAATGAAGAAAACCCCCCGGAGGGAGAAGGAAAAAGTGCATGGATAAAAAATTACTCGACATTCTGGTGTGCCCGTCGTGCAAGGGCCCGCTTATCTATGACAAAAAGAAGTCGGAACTGATCTGCAAGGCGGACCGCCTCGCCTATCCGATTCGCGATGACATACCCGTCATGTTGGAAGACGAGGCACGGCCTGTCTCCGACGACGAACTTAAATAGCGGGCCCTGAACGTTTACCTAAGGGAAGTTCTGATTGATATGATTATTCGACGCAAAGGCGCAAAGACGCCAAGGAAATTCATGGATAACGAACAGAATAACCTCTGCGTCTCCGCGTCTTTGCGTCAAAAACTCATTTAATCGACCTTCCTTAATTTATGCGTGTCATTATTCCGGTTCGTTATGCCTCGACGCGTCTTCCCGGCAAACCCCTGGCGGACATCTGCGGCAAACCCCTGATCCAGCGGGTTTACGAATGCGCGCAACAAAGCGGTGCGGGCGCTGTCACGGTGGCGACCGACGACGAGCACATTCGCAAGGCCGCCGAGGCGTTTGGTGCGCCGGTATGCATGACCTCGACCAGTCACCGCTCCGGCACCGAACGCATTGCCGAAGCGGTCAAGCAGCTTGGGTTGGCGGATGACGAGATTGTGGTCAATCTGCAAGGGGACGAGCCCCTGATGCCGCCGGAACTGATCGATCAGGTCGCGGAAACTTTGCGCCTCCACGGCGACGCGGTCATGGCCACGGCCTGCCAGCCGATCGCGGACGAATCCGAGCTTGACGATCCGAATACGGTCAAGGTCATGTGCGATCAAAACGGGTATGCCTTGGATTTCAGCCGCGCCCCGATATCGAAACCACGACTGGTGGACGCATCGCCCGGCGATAGTTTTCGGCACATAGGTATTTATGCCTATCGCGCCGGTTTTATCGCACGCTATGTGACGTGGCCGCCTTGCCCGTTGGAACAGGCGGAACGACTGGAGCAGTTACGCGTGCTCTGCCACGGCGAACGCATTATCGTGTATCGATTGACACCGGAGGTGTCCGGGGTGAGGGCGCCGGAGGCGAGTGTGGATACGCCGGCGGATCTGGAGCGGGTGCGTGAAATTTTCAGGAAAAAGGAAAACAAAGGGTAAAGCAGTTAACCTAAATTCGGCAGTTATCCACAGATTGCGCAGATTTACACAGATTAAACAGAAAGTTATGTAATTACTGCCATTCACCCGTCAGGTGAACATTGAACATTATGTAAGTTGAAGAATTATCTGCGTTAATCGGCGTAATCTGCGGATCAAATGATTTATTTAGGGTTAAGCAACTTTTTCCCTCACGATTCAGTCTATGGAAGACTCCAGGAAAATAAGAATCCTGTTTGTCTGTCTCGGCAACTTTTGCCGTTCACCGATGGCGGAGGGTATGTTTCGCCAGCGGATCAAAGAGGCCGGCCTTGAGGATCGAATCGAGATCGATTCGGCGGGCACGCACGACTACAACGTGGGGAAACCGCCCGACGCGCGCGCCCAGATGGCTGCGCTCCGACGCGGGGTTGATATCAGCCGGCTGCGCGGGCGACAGGTGAACACCGAAGACATCCGGGCCTTTGATTATATTCTCGCAATGGACCGCGAGAATTACAAAGACCTGCGTGCCATCTGCCCGCCGGAACATGTGCGTAAGCTCAAAATGTTTTTGGATTATGCGCCGGGACGGCGGGAGAGGGAGGTGCCCGATCCCCTTTTCGGCGGCGACGCCGGTTTTGAGCGGGTACTGGATATGATCGAAGAAGCCGCGGCCGGCTTACTTGAGGACATCCGCGATCGGTTGTAGGGACAAGCGTGTCGGAGCATTCCTTGATCCGACGGAACCCCCGATGGTTTGATCAGGGGTTTCTTGAATCAACACGGTTTATTCAGCCTTGGTGTCCGGTTCCGTCTTGGCCAACTCAGGTTTGGTTTCTACCTGAACAAGCGGCGGGCTGGGGTTCGTTGCTCTGGATTCCACGCCCGAGCTTGGCGCTTTCGGCGCAGGTGCAACGTCAAGGGGTGCCGACACGTTTGTCTCAACCGGCTTTTCGTTTTTTTCCTTGTCGACGATCATATTGCCAAAGGACGAGGATTGCTCCCCCTGCGATGAAGAAGGCCGGTCGTTTGCGGCCGCCTGCGTCGCGTTTGCCGTGGGATTCCGGTTCATGTTCACCTCTTGGTTATTACGGGCCTCGGGCTTGTCCTGCGTTGCGGTTGTCGGCCCGTTTTGCGCCGTGGCGGCTGTTTTATCCGCCGCCTCGACTTGCCGGCCTTGAGACCGTCCTCCACGATGTCCCCGGCGTCCCCGGCGCCCCTTTCCGCCTTCCTGTTTATCCCGTTGCGTTCCTGATGACACCCTGTCTGGTGTTTTGGAAGGCGTGGTTGATTGTTGCGCGCGCGCTTTTTGAGGTTCTTTTTTCATGGACGGCCGTCCGCCTTGGGGTCGACGTCCTTGTTGTTGTGCGTATTTACGCGGACGTTTCCCGCCGCGCCCGTGGCGACCGCGACGGGGGAATTGCCGTTCCGCCGGTACTTTGGCGCGTTTCTCACTTTTTCCAAACAGGCTGCCGAACAACTTTTTCCAGAAGCCGCCTGTTTTTACGGGCACGGGAGGCGTTACAGCGTGGGTCAACGGCCCGATCGCCGCTTTTTCAGCAGTTGCGGGCGCGCTCGGTAACGGCGCTTCCTCTTCCTCTTCGTCAATGATTTCTATTTCATAACTCGGCACTTCCGCTTCCGAGTCGTACTCATCAAGACGCAGGCGTCGAATGTGATAATGCGGCGTCTCCAGTTCCGTCGTCGGTATGATGATGATAGGCGTGCCGATGCGCGACTCAATGGCGTTGAGTTCCAGACGTTTTTCGTTCAGCAGGAAGGTTGCCGTCGCCACCGGCAGGTGCACGTGCACCGCCGCGGTGTTCTCCTTCATGGCTTCTTCCTGAATCATGCGCAGGATATTGAGCGCCGAGGACTGGATGCCGCGAATATGACCGGTGCCGTTGCAGCGCGGACAGATCAGGCTGCTGGATTCGCCGAGGGAGGGGCGCAAGCGTTGCCGCGACATTTCCAGCAGGCCGAAACGGGAAATCCGACCTATCTGAACGCGCGCGCGGTCCATTTTGAGCGCCTCGATCAGGCGGTTTTCCACTTCCCGCTGATTGCGCACGGGCGTCATGTCGATGAAATCGATCACGATCAACCCGCCGATGTCGCGCAGGCGCAACTGACGCGCGATTTCGTCGGCCGCTTCCAGGTTGGTGTTAAGCGCCGTTTCCTCGATGTCGGCGCCCTTGGTGGCGCGCGCCGAGTTGACGTCGATGGTGACAAGCGCCTCGGCGCGGTCGAAAATCAATGAGCCGCCGGATTCCAGGCGCACCTCGCGGGAAAACGCCGACTCGATCTGAATCTCGATCTGAAAACGCGTAAACAACGGCGTTTCGTCCTGATACAGTTTCAGCTTGTCCAGATTCTGCGGCGCCACCTGCTGCATGAACTTCTTCATGCGCTCAAAGATTTCCGGGTTGTCCACCAGTATTTCGCCGATGTCCTGACGCAGGTAATCGCGGGTCGCACGCACAACCAGATTGCTCTCCTGGTAGATCAAAAAGGGAGCCTCACGCTCGGCGGCGGCCTTGCTGATGGCGTCCCACAGCAGGATGAGGTAATCGAGATCCCATTGCAGCTCCTCGGCGCTGCGGCCGATGCCGGCCGTGCGGGCGATCAGCGAGTAATCGTCCGGAATCTTGAGCTTCGACATGGACTCGCGCAGTTCGGCGCGTTCTTCCCCTTCAATGCGGCGCGAGATGCCGCCGCCCTTGGGGTTGTTCGGCATCAGGACCAGATAACGTCCGGCCAGGCTCACGAAGGTGGTCAGCGCCGCACCCTTGGTGCCGCGCTCTTCCTTATCGACCTGAACGATGAGTTCCTGGCCTTCCTTGATGACGTCCTTGATGCGTACCTGGCCCATGGGTGTTTTTTCGTCATAGCCCGTGAAATAGGCGCGGGAAATTTCCTTGAGGGGCAAAAACCCCTGCCGTTCCGCGCCGTAATCGACGAAGGCGGCCTCCAGGCTGGGCTCCACACGGGTGACTTTACCCTTGTAGATGTTGCCCTTCTTTTGTTGGTAGGAGGAAGATTCGATGTCGAGATCAAGGAGTTTCTGACCATCGACAATGGCAAGACGCAACTCCTCAGGATGAGTTGCGTTGAACAAAATTCTTTTCATTTACACAATCCCCGACGCCCGGCCTCGTGCGCCTTACGGCCGCATGACACGTGTATATGGCGTTATACGTCAACGCCGAGAGGCGGTCCTTCGTCGAGGACGGGACTCGCTGACCACGTGCGTCTTAGTCGGCTGCGTCTAAATCAGTGCGTCCCTACATTGGGTGAGGGGCGCGTAACCCTTTTGTGGCCGAGCTAATCTTCATCAAGATCGGGCGCCGATATCGGCTTTATTCGGCCATGACCGGGTGCTGTACCCGGGTACGGAAATCTTGTTGCCAGATGCTGTGATAAACGGATCTTCTATATCTGCATCAAATGCATACATTCTCACTATATCAATCAAGCTGCTCAGCGGCAATCTGTTATCATCATTTCAGCATGAAAAACGCCAAAAACGCCCCACGGCCCCGCGTCCGGTACCTCAAGATCGCTGAAAATCGGGCCGGACAGCGGTTGGATAACTATCTTTTTGTCCACCTCAAGGGCGTGCCGAAAAGCCGCATCTATCGGATTCTGCGCAAGGGCGAGATCCGCCTCAACGGCGGGCGGGCGAGGCCGGACACTCGCCTCGCGGCGGGTGATGTCGTGCGTATCCCGCCCGTGCGCACCGCGGCGCCTGCGGACTGCCCGACGCATGACAATGGGTCGGCGTGGCTGGACGAATACATTCTGTATGAAGACGAGCATCTGATGGCCGTGAACAAGCCCGCCGGCCTCGCCGTCCATGGAGGCAGCCACATAAGCCGAGGGCTGATTGAGACGTTGCGCGGTCGGCGGTCTCATGCGGAAATGCTTGAGCTGGTTCACCGCTTGGACCGGGATACGTCCGGCTGTTTGCTTGTGGCCAAAAGCCGCCCCGCCTTGCTGGCGTTGCACGGTATGTTAAGAGAGGGGTCAATCGAGAAACGGTATCTCGCGCTGATCAAGGGAAAATGGCGGGGGAAGGGGCGTCAGGTTACGGCGCCGCTAAAGAAAGGCCGTCTGCGCGCCGGCGAACGCGTGGTGGAAGTTGTTCAGACAGGAAAGGCGGCGGAGAGCCGGTTCATTCCAAGAAAACGCTACGCCGTGGCCACCTTGGTGGAGATTCAGTTGTTGACCGGGCGCACCCATCAGGCGCGCGCCCACGCCGCCTATCTCGGACACCCGATTGCCGGCGACGGAAAATACGGTGATCGCGGGTTTAATCGCCTGATGCGCGAACGGGGGTTAAAGCGTTTGTTTCTGCATGCCTTCAGTCTCGATTTCAAGCACCCGGTCAATGGTTGTAAAATGCATATCGAGGCCCCGCTGCCGTCCGATTTAACCCTTTTCCTGAAACAGCTTGACGCCAGATCGGAAACCACCGATGAAACGTGACTATAACTTGATCGTGTTTGATTGGGACGGCACGCTTATGGATTCCATCGCCAAAATTGTGCGGTGCTTCACGGAGGCGGTTAATGACGTGGGCTTGGCCGTTCCCAGCGAGGCGGCGATCCGTAACGTGATCGGCCTTGGATTGCAGGAGGCGCTGCAAGTCCTGTTGCCCGATGCGGATGGCAGCACGCGGGCGCGTGTGGTCGATCGCTATCGCGAACATTTCCTGCATCTTGACGAGACCGAGATGACCATGTTCCCCGGTGTTCCGGAAGGTCTTGAGACGCTTACGCAACAAGGGTACCTGTTGGCGGTCGCCACCGGCAAGGCGCGCCGCGGCCTGGACCGTGTCCTGAAGGAGACGGCGACGACGCATTTTTTTGTTGCTACGCGTTGTGCCGGCGAGGCGCCTTCCAAACCGCATCCGCAGATGCTGCGGGATATTCTGGAACAGACGGGGGTCACGGCCGATAGGGCACTGATGGTCGGTGATACCATTTATGATTTACAAATGGCGCAAAGCGTGGGCATGGACGGCCTTGCCGTCAGCTATGGCGTGCATGAGCGCGAGCTGCTGCTCGAACACGATCCCGTCGCCTGTCTTGACTCCTTTCACGAGGTATATCGTTGGCTTCAATAAATAAACAGAATGGTGTGATATGCGCCGGGAAGGCGCTTGTGGACGGCGGGCGCGGCGTGCGCTTTGTCGTCAAGCGGGCAGGGTTATCCCATTCCGCTTTTGTCATTCGCTATGGAGGAAAGATTTATGGCTACGTGAATCAATGCGCGCATAAGGGGGTCGAGCTCGACTGGGAAGAAGGGCTCTTTTTCGATGCCGAGAAAAGGTATTTAATCTGCGCCGCCCACGGCGCGCGTTATGAGCCGGATACCGGCGCCTGCATCGGTGGGCCGTGCAACGGCGCCGGCCTGACAAAACTGGATATCGCGGAGCGGGATGGACGGGTCTACCTCGGCGGGCACGATGATATACACTTATGTTGAACAGGATCCGAACAAGATCAGCCCTCCATGGGTTCCGACAGTGCGGTGATACCTGGAGACCAAAAGATCAGATGAGGCGGTGTAAATGACGGAGAAAGATGCCAATTCCAAAACACCCGAATCGGCAACGCCGGGAACGTCGTGGGAGCATGACCTTCTACAGCGTCTGGCATTCGCTTCGTTGAACGAACAGCGCAAGGCGCGCCGTTGGGGCATTTTCTTCAAGCTGTTTTTTGCCGTCTATCTCGTGGCGCTGTTGTTGCTCTTGCGGGCGGATGATTTGGGCGGCAAGGCTCTTGCAAAACGCTACACGGCGTTGGTGGATCTCGACGGCGCAATTGCCGCGGACACCCTGGCCAGCGCGGACAATGTAATTTCCGGGTTGCGTACCGCTTTTGAAAGCAAGGCCACCGCCGGGGTGATTCTGCGCGTCAACAGTCCCGGCGGCAGCCCGGTGCAGGCGGGCTACATCAACGACGAAATCAAACGGCTGCGCAGCAAGCATCCCAAGGTTCCGATTTACGCGGTTATCGGCGACATCTGCGCCTCCGGTTGTTATTACGCCGTGGTGGCGGCGGACAAGATCTATGCGGACAAGGCCAGTATCGTCGGTTCCATCGGCGTGCTCATGAACGGTTTCGGTTTTGTCGACACCCTGAAGAAGCTCGGCGTGGAGCGGCGCTTACTCACGGCGGGAAAACATAAAGGGTTTCTCGATCCCTTCTCGCCCATGAATCCGAAGGAACGCCGGCATGCGCAGAATCTCCTTAACAGAATCCACAAACAATTCATCGAACGCGTCAAAGAAGGGAGGGGAGCGCAATTGAAACAGACCAAGGATATATTTTCCGGCCTGTTCTGGACCGGGGACCAGGCGGTAAAAATGGGCCTGGTGGACGAGCTCGGCAGTGCAAGCTTCGTGGCGCGCGAGGTAATCGGCGCCGAGGAGATTGTTGATTTCACCTATCGGGAAAGCGTGCTCGACCGCTTCGCGCGTCGCCTCGGTACCGCCATGGCGCAGACGCTGGGCACGGAGTTCCTGGGACGTTCGCCAAGTTTGAGGTAGACAACTCAACGCAGAGGCGCGAAGGCGCAAAGAAAATCGAGGTAAGGAAAAACGCTTTTTCTTGCTCTATAAAATTTATTGCATCCTTAGCGTCTCTGCGTCTTTGCGTTGAGTTTTGGGTTTAGATAACCTCGACGCCTTCGTTTTCCAACATCCGCACCAGTCTGATCAGCGGCAGCCCGATCAGGGTATTGGGATCGTCGCCTTCGAAACGCTCCAGCAGGACGATGCCCAGGCCTTCCGATTTGACGGCTCCGGCGCATCCGTACGGCTGTTCCTTGCGAAGATAGTTTTCGATCTGTGCATCGCTCAAGTCACGGAACGTGACGCGGTAGGGCACGGTCTCGCTCTGAACTTTCCCGTTGGCGCCGTTGACCAGCGCCAATCCCGTGTACAACATTATGGTCCGGCCCGAGGCGCTGCGCAGCTGCTCAACGGCGTGGGCATGATCCTTCGGCTTGCCGACGATCACACCGTCGTGGACCGCCACCTGATCGGAACCGATAACGAGCGCGTCGGTTTGCATTGCGGCGACGGCCTGTGCCTTGGCAATGGCAAGCCGCTCGACCAGCGCCTGCGACGTTTCATCCGGCAGCGGCGTTTCATCGATCTCCGGGGGGATAACC
>WGFP01000135.1 GCA_015492195.1 Acidiferrobacterales bacterium | reverse complement strand
ATCCTGATCCGGGCGGCCCACATTGCACACATGCAGGAGGCGCATCCCTTTACCGGCATCACACCAATCTCCCCCGTTATTGACCGTGGGCGGCTGGTGGCCCAGCAACAGACCCGAGTGGAGGAACTGCGCCATGCCAAGTATGAGAGCATCCTGGAAACCAGTCCCAACATTAATTTGCTTAAGGGTCATGCGCGCTTTCAAGATGCGCATACCTTAATAATTAAGCGACCGGACGGAAGCGAAAAAATCATCCACGCCGACCGCATCCTGATCGCCACCGGCGCCCGGCCCACGGTGCCCGAGATTCCCGGATTGAAAAACACGCCGTTTTGGACCTCCACGGAAGCGTTGGTGGCCGAACGGTTGCCGAAACACCTGATCGTCCTGGGCGGCTCGGTAACGGCGGTGGAACTGGCCCAGGCCTTCCGGCGATTGGGGTCCGACGTGACCGTGCTGGCGCGCAGTACCTTGCTGTCAAAAGAGGACCCGGCAATCGGTGAAGGATTAACAGAGGTGTTCGAAGGCGAAGACATCCGCGTGCTGACCCACACCCTGCCTGATGCCGTTTCCCATAATGGCCGCGAGTTTGTGCTACAGACACCGGCTGGTGAAGTAAAGGGCGACGCGTTGCTGGTGGCCGCCGGCCGCGAACCCAACACGCAAGATTTGGCCCTCGACAGAGCGGGCGTAAAAACCGACAAACGCGGCGCCGTCGTCATCGACGATCACATGCGCACATCCGTCGAACACATCTATGCCGCCGGCGACTGCACCAACCAACCCCAGTTCGTCTACGTGGCCGCGGCCGCCGGCACCCGCGCCGCCATCAACATGACCGGCGGTGACGCAACCCTGGATTTATCCACCATGCCCGCCGTGGTGTTCACCGACCCCCAGGCGGCAACCGTCGGCCTGACCGAGCAGCAGGCCAAAGACCACGGCATCTACGCCGACAGCCGCAGCCTTACCTTGGACAACGTTCCCCGGGCGCTGGCGAATTTCAACACCCGCGGCTTCATCAAACTGGTCGCCGAAAAAGAAAACGGTCGGTTGTTGGGAGTCCAAGTACTCGCCGCCGAAGGGGGCGAGATCATCCAAACGGCGGCACTCGCGATTCGCAATCGCATGACCATCCAGGACCTGGCCGATCAATTGTTCCCCTATCTCACCATGGTGGAAGGGTTGAAGCTTACCGCCCAGACGTTTACCAAGGATGTAAAACAATTGTCCTGTTGTGCGGAATAAGACATCGATATCGGCCGCGCCCGAAATCACGGCCGATTATTCCCAGATTTTCACCTTGTAATCATCCCCGCCTGAAGCCAGGATCTTGCCGTCGCGCGAAATCGCCACGGCACGAACATTATTGTTATGGCCGTTTAACCGGTGAATAATTTCTCCCGTCTCGACACTCCATATCTGTATCGCGCCGGTTGTGCCGCCCAGGATCAATTGTTTTTCGTCGGGACTGAAACGAACGGTATGCACGGTATCCGGCGCTCCCTTGAGCACGCGATCATTACGTTTAATTCCAATCTGCCAGAGTTTGAGCTGATTTCCCTCTCCTCCCGAAGCAAGCCAATTTCCCTTCGATGAAAAAGCAAGGGTGGTTACCGCCTCTTTCCCGGCCGAGGTGTAGGCCAGTTCTTTCCACGTCGCAACGTCCCAGTAACGGATACCGCCTTTCGAATCGCCGGTCACCAATATGCGTCCATTGGGGGAAAACTCGAGAGCCAACACGTTATCCGTGCTTTGCTTGAGATCGGCGATTTTCCGTTGATTCTCCACGTCCCATACCGACACTATATTATCCTCGCCTGCCGAAGCGAGAATTTTCCCGTCGGGTGAAAAAGCCAAAGCGTTAATGTGCTGGCGATGCCCCAGTAATTCACCTGTTTGAGTTTTATCCGCGACGTTAAAAAGCCGGATGATATATCCGTCATCGGGTATCGCCAGCCAGCGACCGTCACGTGACGCAGTAATGACACCGGCGGCTTCGGCGCTTGACCGCAGTGTTTCCAATAATTTACCGGATTCGACTTCCCAGATTTTAATTACGCCGTCGTTTGAGGCCGAGACAAGCATGGTGTCACTCGACAGGAACGCAAGCGACACAACCGGTTTCGCATGCCCTTCTAATATACGTGCTGTGACCTTTGCAACTGAAAAGGCTTCAACAGGATTTACAACGGACTTGCGTTCCGGAGAAACCATTGCAGCGGTTTTTGGTTTTACTTTCTCAACGGGACGCTTTCCGAATATGCGCTCATCAATGTAGTTGCGCGCATCCGTTTTGATTTTATCGGCCTTTAATTTCAATTTATCGAGTTCATCATAAAGCTCCGCATCAGTAATCACGAAGGTATCCACCAGAAGCTTGGGTGTTACGACCGCAACGGTCGCCAGGAATACGAGAAAAACGATCAGTTTCTCCAGAAAACCGCGTTTGGTGTATTTTTTTGAATGTTTATTGGGATTGGCTCCGGGAATAACGCCGATAAATCCCGAGCCAATCCGATAACGGAAAGTGGATGAATCTTCCGTCATCGGTTTTCCCATCAGGCCGTTCTGGAGCGCGGCCGCCGATTGCGGCCTGTCCTCCTGTTTAATCTGCATCGCCTTGTCGACGCATTCGCGTATGTGCTTGGAATAAAAAGGGCGGGTAAATTCGGTCGCCGGGGTTATGATATCGGCGCCTCGCTCGTTCACCGCCTGATACCGTTTCATTACATCGACCGGTTCCTTGCCGGTGATGCACCGATATATGGTCGCGCCCATCGAGTAGACATCCGTCCACGGTCCCTGCTCGCCTTGCCCCGGATAATGTTCAAGCGCAGAGTAGCCCGTTGTAAGGGCGATTTTCTGATTAGCGTTAATGTGGCCTTTGACCTGCTGTGACGACCCGAAATCAATGAGCATGGGCTGCCCGTTGGCGCGCAAATAAATGTTCCCCGGCTTGATGTCGAGGTGCAACAATCCGGCTTCATGCACCGCCTGCAAACCGCTGAGAATCGGCAGAAAAACCTGCAACAATTTGGATTCGCTCAAAAAGCCTCTATGTTGCCTTAAGTAACCGGCGAGGTTCTGTCCTTCCTCGTATTCCATCACCATGTAGGCGGTGCCGTTGGCTTCCAGGAAACGCAACACGCGCACGATATGATTATGTTTGAATTTGGCAAGGACGCGCGCTTCTTTAAGAAATTCTTTCAGGCCCCAACGATAATTCTCGGCATCGGCCGTGCTGCTTCCGGTCCTCGGTCTGATGGTGGTTCGCTTATCGCGAATGGCAAAAGCATCGGGAAAATATTCCTTGATGGCCACCTGGGTGTCGAGGCGGGAGTCCCTGGCAAGATAAGTGATACCAAAGCCGCCGTGGCCGAGGACACGCTTAATAACATATTCGCCCAGCCTGTAATTTACCGGCAAGGCGTTAGCTGGATAATCAGGACCCATAGTTACAAATATCCAAAGACAGTGATCGGATCTGACCGATGCGGCAGCGAAAACCAACAAACGTGTTGTTTTTTACAGCGCCCCTCTCAAAATTAGACGTTTTTGAGACGGGTGCAATGCGAATCAACGGAAAAACGGGAAGCTAAACGGGTCTTTCTGACGTTATTGGGCAGCGGGCCGATATGCGGCCGGGGGAATACCGTTACTCCATAATGGTATCAATACCTTATAGAGACAGCGCCGATGCCGACAATCTCGCCGGGGACGAGAAGTGGCACATGGACGTGCCGAATACGGAGCTGAGGATGCAAATTGGGTGAACTTCAGTTCGCCCGCAGGACGCAGGTCAGCGACGATCTCCGTTACACAATACCCGACCATAACAAGTAATCATAAAAGACTTGATTGCAAACTATGCCGGCTTGTCGGGAAGCTCTTTAACGTAAAGATCCCGTTGCGGAAAGGGAATCGTGATGCCCTGTTCTTTGAAACCGCGCCAGACGGCGAGGTTGATGTTTGACCGAACGTTGCTTACGCCCTCTTCCGGGTCGTTGATCCACACGCGCAGTTCCAGATCAATGCCGTTGTCGCCGAAACCCATCAGACGGCACACCGGTTTCGGGTCCTTAAGCGCGCGCGGCTCAGCCTGCGCCGCATCGAGCATAATCTGCATGGCCTTTTCCGGGTCATCCTGATAGCTGATCTGAACCGGAATCTTGACCCGAATGATACGGTCGCTGTAACTCCAGTTGATGACCTCGGAGGTAATGAGGTTCTCGTTAGGGATCAGTGTCTCCACGCCGTCCCGGTTTCGGATGACCACGTAACGGGCATGCAACGCCTGCACCCAGCCGAAACTCTCGCCAACGCTGATCACATCACCGGGGCGAATGGAGCGGTCAAAAACCAGAATAAATCCGCTGACAAAATTGCTGGCGATGCGTTGCAGGCCGAATCCGAGGCCGACGCCCAAGGCGCCCCCAAACACCGTAAACGCGGTCAGATCAATGCCGATCCCGCTCAGCGCGATAACCACGGCAACCGTAAGCAGCAAAAACTTACCGGACTTCGCCAAGCCCACGCGCATGCCGGGGCTCAAGTAGTGCGATCGCGCAATACGGCGTTCGAACAATCGTGAAAGCCAAAGCGCCAGAATGAAAGCCGCGGTGCCGACCAATAACAGCTTGGCTGCGGCAAGCAACGAGATGCGCGTGTCACCCAAGGTGACGGCCAGCGCATCCATGGCCTGCAGGATGCCGGGCAACCAACCCAGCAGATGCAATGCCACAACCGCCCAGATAACCGTACTGATGCTGTGTTCCCAGGCCTTGAGCGCGGGGCTGGGACGAAACCCCTTGCGCAGGAGATACACGGTCAGGCGGATGGCCGCCAGGGACAGCAACAGGGGAACGGCGATGTCCAGAAGACCGACCGGCGTTTCAAATTCCTGCAAAATACTGCGGCCGGCCAATACCAGCAGCAGCATGCTGAAGGGGAAAACCACGCGCTGAACGCTGCGAAGGGTCATCCGGCGCACGCCTTGCGACTTCCGTCCTTCCACCACGCCGGTCAGATACCGCCCCCAATACCGGTGCAGCGCCCAGGCAAGCACCGCGCCGGCTGCAATAACCGCAAGCTGCAACCATACTAAAACGGTGCCGAGTGCCGCGAACCACTGTTCAACCGCAAGCGGCACCGTGCTAAGTTCGCCTTTCATTAAGACCTCCCCGGCCGCTCATAATCGGCCACTCTAAACCACTCCGGCTTGCGGTGCCAAGAATAACACCCGGCAAGAAAAATCTTCACGCACGATACGCGCCATTCCGTACCCTGGCCCGCTCTCGTATAATATCGCTCTCTTCACCTCGACGTCGGCATGAGTCACTGCACTGGCTCGAAAATGATTAAAAACAAGGTTCACGTTCTATTCCTTTGTACGGGCAATTCCTGTCGGTCACAGATGGCCGAGGGCTGGGCCAATTATTTGGGTGGCGAATGGCTTGAGGCGCGTTCGGCCGGGCTTGAGGCCCACGGCAAAAACCCGCGAGCGATTGCGGTCATGCAGGAAACAGGGGTGGATATCTCCCATCAGGAATCCAAAACTCTCACGTCCGACCTGCTCGCATGGGCCGAACTGGTCGTGACCGTGTGCGGGCATGCCGACGAACACTGCCCCGTATTGCCGCCCGGCGTCCGTAAAGAACACTGGCCCCTTCCCGATCCGGCCAAGGCAACCGGAAGTGAAGACACAATTATGAATGTCTTTCGCGCCACGCGTGACGACATCAAAAACCGTGTGCAGGGGCTGATCCGCGACGTAAAAAGACTTGCGCACACCGATGCCGCAAACTAGGAGTGCAACCATGCCGAAAGACATGACCATTGGGAAACTGGCGCGCGCCGCCGGCGTCAATATCGAAACCATCCGCTACTACCAACGCCGCGGTCTGCTGGCCAAACCGCGCAAACCGCTCTCAGGCTACCGCCGCTATGATACCGATACACTTGCGCGCCTGCGTTTTATCAAGCGCGCCCAGGAATTGGGGTTCACGCTTCGTGAGATCGTGGACCTTCTGAAACTCGGTGACGGTTCGTGCAAGGAAACCCGTGAACTTGCGGAACGAAAGCGCTCAAACATCGAGACACGCATTAACGATCTTATATCCATGCGCAAAACCCTTGATGCGTTGATCCGATCTTGCCGTCGTGGTATCAATCCCACCTGTCCCATCGTCGACAGTTTAAGCAGAGACAAACCATGATCGCCTTCACCCAGACGCATCCCTCGAAGTATAACGACCTATGCCCGCAATAAAACTTTTGATGGTAGTCTTTCTGATCTCCGTCTCCTTGCGCGCCACAGCGGGTGAAACACGCCGTGCCGTCGACCCCGTTACCGGCGCCGAATCCTGGGAAATCCATATAAAAGGTATCAGCCTCAAGCTTGCGCAGATCCTGCCGGACCAGATTCGCGGGTTTTATCTTGCGCGCGGATTTGACGTCGCATCCACCGAACGCATTGCCGCCGCCTGTGTCTTTCAAACGATTTTCCGAAACAAATCCGCGCCCGGCGCAATTCACATTAATCTTGCCGACTGGCGCGCGCTCACCCCCGAAGGCGAACAACCGCTCAAACTCAAGCACACCTGGAACATGGAGTGGGAAGAACGCGGCGTCCCTCCCGGTGCGCGCACTGCCTTTCAGTGGGCGCTGTTTCCCACCGAACAAACCTTTCAAACGGGGGATTGGAACATGGGCATGACCACGATTGCCCTGCCGCTTGGCAGTCGCTTTGATCTGCGTTTTGTCTGGTCACACAAAAATAAACACCGGGAGGCCGTACTGCGAGGTATACTTTGCGCCACCGACACAATCCCAAAAACGGAAGGTCAGGAAACAAAATGAAACAATTGCTGTTGTCCGCGCTCCTGATGCTGTTTCCGCCGACGGCCGTCTCCGCCGGAGCGTCACAGCTAATGGCGCTGGTTGCCGGCCTTCCCGCCGCCCCCGACTTCACGCTGACGGACATGAAAGGCGAGCGCCATCGGCTCTCTGAGCAGCGCGGCAAAGTGGTGATGGTGAATTTCTGGGCGACCTGGTGCCCGCCTTGCCGTTACGAAATGCCTTCCATGCAACGTGCGTGGGAAAAACTCAAAGACAAGAATTTCGTGATGTACGCCGTTAACGTCGGCGAAGATGAAGATACGATCTTCGGTTTCACCTTTTCCACGGGCGTGGAGTTAAATTTTCCTATTCTGCTTGATAAAAAAGGCAAGGTAATCAAAGAATGGGCGGTACGGGGGCTGCCCACGACCTTTATCATTGATACCAAGGGGCGTATCGCCTACCGCGCCATTGGCGGTCGCGAATGGGACGACCCAAAGCTGCTAAAAGAGATTCAAAAACTTTTACCGGAATAAGGCGGGTCACTGCGCCTTTAACGTACCGACGATCTCCACCTGTACCGGGTAACCTTCAAGCGACGTGGGCAACGCCGCCTGGGTCTCCGGACGCGGCCTATCAAGGCCGATGACAATCACCGCACCGCCCCGGTGATCACGCCCGACGCCGAGCGAGACCACCCCCGGCATGGCCAGGAGACGGGCCTCATGTTTTGCTTTGACCTCATGAATGGTGGACGGCACTTCACCCCCTTGCCCGTACGCCGGACCGGACAGAACCATCGCCAGTATTGCCGCGCCTAAACGACTCACAGGCTCAGGTTCAGTTCGGAAAAGACGTGTTCAATGCGGTTGATGATAGTACTGTTGTCGCTGCCGGCAAACAACAACCCTACCAGACGATTGTCGTTGTCCAACACCGCCGAACCGCTGTCCCAGCCCTGGCTCATGGGACCGGCCACGAGCTGATCCGTAAATTGCGCGATACGCCCCGGACCAAACTGCACGTTCGCGGTAACATCGACCTGCAAAATCTCTCCCGTGGTGAGGCCGGTGGTGCGGCCGCTCTTTTTGATCGCCAACCCCAACTCTCCTTGACCCAACCCCTTGATCTTTCCGATCTCCAGAATCTCGTCTTTAACAAGATTCGGTTCCAACGGCTTCGCAACCGCGGCGTCGACCCGATTATTCTGGGCCTGAATATTGACGATGCGGTAGCGCGTTTTGCTGGCGATCGCTCGACAGGCGGCGTTTAGAAAGGCCGTCACCGCGCGCGCGAAATTGCACTCACTCGGCGGCCCAACAAAGGAAATCGGCACGAAATCCTCCAGATCCGCGATATGGTCGTCGGGAAATTTTCCGCCATCGACCGGACCGGGCTGCAAAATGGCATCTCCCCGATTTGCGTCGTTGCTGTTGGCAAGAACGTGATTATTGGAAAGAATCAGCGTCTGGCCGCCCCTTTTCACAAGGCAACCGAGGGTGCCCGCCGTGACCTCCCGATGGGCGATGCTCACCCCGCCGGGGGCCGGCCGGTGCCGGTCGGTGCGTGATTGAAACGCGCGCAGACGGCCGGTCTCAATGACGTCCGTGGGGATGCCGTCGAGGTCGGCCGGAAGCATGTCTTTTGGGGCAAGCTCGGAAGGCCTGAGCTTCTTGACCACGGAACAAACAATACACAACGTCCCCGTTTTACTTCCCTTTGTCACCTTATAACCCACACCGGTGGCGACCATGTTGGGATGGGTAAGGAGCCTGGGGCAGGTTTCCTTGAGCACCTGCCTTACGGTTTGGATATCGTTCGCCATCTGCGCCTCCTTGTGCAACCTTTCGCTTAATTATTTATCGGGGATTTCCACCGGATAGTCTTGTACAACCGATGGAGGATTTCATCCTGCCATAAAAGAAGCATAAAGAGAAACCGGGAACCGATCAGAGGCGTGAAACGCAAGATTAATTGCGCCCCTTCAGGACACGTTCATGTAACGGTGCCCAGATTACTATCGGCTACTTCGTGTATCGTGGCTATGGCCCTTAGCGATCGCTCGGGCTCGTCGGTGACATATGCCAGCGCCGGCTTCCGACCCAAAGCTGCCGTTCAATGAATGAAACTAATTCACCTCCGGCATATCGAGCACACGTGTGGACAGTGATTAGGTTGGATGCGTCGGCGGCGGTCGCTGAAAGACGGGGGTCCTGCCTAGAGTTTAATCCCCCCGCCCCCTTTTATTTGACAGAGTGCGTATCTATTATATATTAAAGATACACCTATGGATATGGATTTCCTGAATATACCAGTGAGGATGGTTCCAGCCAAAACAACGGTCGACCGACTCGTTGCCATCGTCAAACCCACCCAGGTATGTAATATCGCGTGTACCTACTGCTACGTCTTCGAGGAAGGCACGCACAAGCGCATGTCTGATGAAACGCTGGAGCGGACGATTGAGCAGCTTTTGGCCGCCATCGAACCAGGCGGCGAGCTTGAGATCGTCTGGCACGGTGGTGAGCCGTCGGTGCTCGGATTGAAATTCTACGAGCGGGCACTTGATTATGAGCGGAAATACCGCGGGGATAAGCTCATCCGAAACGCAATTCAGACCAACGCCTACAAGCTGAAGCCTGAGTTCATGCGCTTCCTTCGTGACAACAACTTCTC
>WGFP01000134.1 GCA_015492195.1 Acidiferrobacterales bacterium | reverse complement strand
CCCACGGGTTGCCCCACTGGAACCTAAATCCAGCGCGTCTACCAATTCCGCCACATTCGCGATCCAGAAGACAGAGGATGGAAGACGGGGGACCGAATCAGAAGACCGAAGACAGACGACAGAAGACTGTGGATGATGCGTTTTCAGTCCTCTGTCTTCAGTCATCAGTCTCCACGTTCTGTCTTCTGTCCTCAGTCTTCTGTCTTCTGAATTGGTGGGCCGTGTAGGGCTCGAACCTACGACCCGCTGATTAAGAGTCAGCTGCTCTACCAACTGAGCTAACGGCCCGGGATAATCATTATACATGCCGTCCCTGGCGCGACTTCGTGTTGAACCGATGCACCGGCCCAGCCATCCATGGCTGGGGCGCTCGGCGGCGCGAACATTCACTGGACGCTCGCGAAGCCTCCGCCTCGCCCAACTGAGCTAACGGCCCCTTCAGAGGACAGAGGACGGAAGACAGAAGACAGACTTAAAAGTGGATATGAAGCGAAAAAACTGTCTTCCATCTTCTGTCCTCTGAATTGGGGTGAGCGATGGGATTCGAACCCACGACAACCGGAATCACAATCCGGGACTCTAACCAGCTGAGCTACGCTCACCATGTCAGAAGACAGAAAACGGGGGACGGAAGACAGAACTTCTGGTCAGTGAGTCGTCCGCGATTAACCGGGCAGTCTGTCCTCTGTCCCCGACAATTATATTCTGTCCTCCGTCCTCTGTCTTCTGTCCTCTGAATTGGCGCGCCCGACAGGAGTCGAACCTGTAACCCCCAGCTTAGAAGGCTGGTGCTCTATCCGGTTGAGCTACGGGCGCTTTCAGAGGACAGAGGACGAGGGTCAGAAGACAGATTCAGGAGTCAGCCGCAAAGCGGCTGGTCCTCAAAATCTGTCCTCCGTCTGCTGTCTTCTGTCCTCTAAATGGTCGGGGTAGAGGGATTTGAACCCCCGACACCCTGCTCCCAAAGCAGGTGCGCTACCAGGCTGCGCTATACCCCGGTCTTTCCCAAGTATACCTACTCCGTGCCCCGCCACGAAGCAACCTTGGCGCTTGTCGGCCGGCATGCGAAGATGGATATCCAAACAAAAACGAAAGGATGTCCCGAAATCATGGGCGCGCGCATCATCGACGGCAAGAAGATCGCTCAAGAACTGCGGGCGGAAATCAAACAGCGGGTCGACCGCCAGGTTGCGAAAGGGGCCCGTCCGCCCGGACTCGGTGTAATCATGGTCGGCGACGACCCCGCCTCCCGGGTGTATGTGCGCAACAAGCGCCGGGCCTGCGTCGAGGCCGGTATTCGCGAATTCTCACACGACCTGCCGGCGGACACCACGCAACAGGCGTTGTTGTCGCTCATCGACACCCTCAATGACAATCCGGACGTTGACGGCGTTCTGGTCCAACTGCCCCTGCCGGCCCAGATCAAACCGGAAGCCGTGATCGAGCATATTCACCCGAAAAAGGATGTGGACGGCTTCCATCCTTATAATATCGGGCGCTTGGTGCAACGCATGCCGGCCCTGCGCCCCTGCACGCCGCGCGGCGTCATGCGTCTGCTGGAGGCCACCGGCGAACCCATTCGCGGGGCGAATGCCGTGGTGGTCGGCGCCTCCAACCACGTCGGGCGCCCCATGTCGCTGGAGTTGCTGCTCGCCGGCTGCACCGTGACCACCTGCCACCGCTTCACAAAGGATATCGCCGCGCACGTGGGCCGGGGAGACATTGTGGTGGTCGCCGTCGGCAAGCCCGGCATCGTCAAGGGAGAGTGGATCAAACCCGGTGCCATCGTCATAGACATCGGCATAAACCGCGACGCGGACGGTACCCTGGTGGGGGACGTGGAGTTCGAGACGGCGAAGGAACGCGCCGGCTGGATTACGCCGGTACCCGGCGGTGTCGGACCGATGACGGTGGCCTCACTGTTGTTGAACACCCTTGAGTCATATGAGAATACGCTAAGAAAATAACGTGGCTAATCCCGGTAAACGTGTTTTTCTTTTGCCTGTGACATGATCCCGCTACGTGACGACAATCCGACAACGATCAAACCCGTGCTGACGATCGCGCTGATCGTTATCAACTCACTGATTTTTTTATGGCAAATTTCACTCGGATCCGAAGGATTTCAGGCGGTCGTTCTGAGCCTTGGGGTCACGCCCGTGACCTTGATCGGAAATGAAACACTGCCGCCTGAACTTTATCTTGTTCCTCCCACGCTCACCGTGTTGACCTCCATGTTTCTCCACGGCGGATGGATGCACCTGATCGGCAACATGCTGTATCTCTGGATCTTCGGGAATAACATCGAGGACGCCATGGGCCACGTGCGCTTCATTTTCTTTTATCTTCTAAGCGGCGTCGCCGCCGCCCTGGTCCAGGCCCTGCCCAACGCGACGTCCGCCGTCCCCATGATCGGCGCAAGCGGTGCGATCTCCGGCGTGCTTGGAGCCTATCTTTTGCTTTATCCGCGGGCGCAAGTGCTGGTATTGATCCCCCTGGGATACTTCTCGCGGCTCATCCACCTGCCCGCCGTGTTTGTGCTGGGTTTCTGGTTTGTGCTTCAGCTCATCAACTCGGCGCTCGCCGGCCCCGGGGCCGGCGGGGTCGCGTGGGGCGCGCACATCGGCGGCTTCCTCGCGGGCATGGTGCTGATCCCGTTTTTCAAATACCGTCGTGTGCGTTTATTCTCCTCTCCCAGGCACCGCTGAACGGCCTTGGCGGGTATTACGATCCAAATCGTGACTTGAAGCCCTGATCGTTGGGCTGGCGCGCAACCGTCGACGAAGCATTGCCGGCGGCACGCGCCAACAGCGCAAACACTTCTGAAAGGATATAGGACACCACCAGCACGGCGATGGCGATCAACACCCCGCTCAACATGAACTCGATGCCGCCCATAAAGCTTGGGTCATCGCGCGTGGTGGGGAAAAGTGCGCGCACGATCGGATTCAATATCTTGCCCAAGCTCAGATTTGTAAACCACACGAACAGACCGCCCCCGATGGCAACGAGGCCCACGAAACTGGCATAGGCTTCCCCGATCAATTTAAGCAGAATTGGGGCCATGGACAGCGCGTATAAATCACCGGATTGGAGATTGTCGATGTCCCGGGCACGTATCAGAAGCACATGCGCCACCGCGTACGCCGCCAAGATAAAAAATATCTCGAAGAGCACGCCCCCTAAGATGCCGTTTGCGGGAAGTTCAAAGATAATCTTGCCCGCCTTGAAAAAGGTGGCCAAGCTGAACAACACGAACAGGGCCGCGACCACCCTGAGAACAATGGCAACCAGTCGGGAAAAGAAACGTCCCTGTGCGAGCAGGTCCAACAAAGGCCGCATAAAAAAGTATTTTTCCATATCGCCTCCTGATATCCCCCCGGCGCAGTTTGAGGCTGCGCCCACCCCCATAACCGGATATACTAATGCCGCCTTGGGCAAGGCGGCGCCGGCAGCAAGGCTTTAAGAATGACCGAAAGTTAAAGGCACTCACTATATCCAAAATGCCTGGCTTGCCTATAGATCGAACCTACCATTCGTCGGCTGTTCTTGGCGTCCCGCCTACTACGGTACTCGTCCGTCCCTGTACGTCGAATTCGGGTGGCTATGCGGCAATATCTTGATCTATTGCGCCACGTCAAGAACCACGGGGTGCGCAAAGGGGATCGCACCGGGACGGGCACCTTGAGCGTCTTCGGTTATCAGATGCGTTGCGACCTTGCCCGAGGGTTCCCCCTGCTGACCACCAAGAAGGTCCATCTCAAATCCATCATCTATGAGTTGCTGTGGTTCCTGCGGGGCGATACCAACGTTCGCTACCTGCAAGAGCACGGCGTCTCCATCTGGAATGAATGGGCCGATGAAGCCGGCGAACTGGGGCCGATTTACGGCGCCCAGTGGCGCTCCTGGCCAACATCTGATGGGCGGCATATCGACCAGATTAGCCAAGTCGTGCGCGAGATCCGGGAGAATCCCGATTCGCGCCGTTTGATCGTAAGCGCCTGGAACGTGGCGGAACTGGACCGCATGGCCCTTCCGCCCTGTCACGCCTTTTTCCAATTCTATGTCGCCGAGGGTCGCCTGTCGTGCCAGCTGTATCAACGCAGCGCGGACATTTTTCTCGGCGTACCGTTTAACATCGCCTCCTATGCCCTGCTGACCATGATGATGGCGCAGGTAACCGGGCTCAAGCCCGGGGAGTTTATCCATACCCTGGGCGACGCCCATCTGTACCTGAATCACCTGGAACAGGTGGAAACGCAGCTTTCCCGCACGCCGCGACCTCTGCCGACCATGCGGCTCAACCCCGAAAAAACCTCGCTGTTTGATTTTGACTACGACGATTTTGAGCTGCTGAACTATGATCCGTATCCCGCCATCAAGGCCCCCGTGGCGGTGTGAAGCATGAGGAGTGAAGGGTGAAGAGTGAGGGGAACGCCAAACTTGCGGCACATTCCACGCCTCACGCCTCACGCCTCACGCCTCACATTTCCATTATCGCCGCCATGGCGGAAAACCGGGTGATCGGTGTTCGCAACACCCTTCCCTGGCGGCTCCCGGAAGACCTTAAACATTTCCGCCGTTTGACCCTTGGCCATCACGTGATCATGGGCCGCAGAAACCATGAGTCCATTGGAAAACCCCTGCCCGGGCGTACCAACATCGTAGTCACGCGTAATCCCGATTATGCGGCGCCTGGGTGCCACGTAGTCCACTCGATCATTGATGCGCTGCAATTGGCGAAAGGCGATACCGAAGTCTTCATTATCGGCGGCGCACAGCTTTACCGGCAGACGCTTGGCCGTGCGGACCGCATGTACCTTACCCTGATTCATGCCGACGTCACGGGAGACACGTATTTCCCTGAATTCAACCGGAATGAATGGAAAGAAGTGGCGCGTCGCCGCCACGAGCCGGATGACAGGCATCCCTATGCCTATAGTTTTATTACGCTGGATAGAAAAAAGGAGACTTAACCTTAAGGCGCGGTTTGCCGCTTATCTGGTTTTTTTCTCGCGAACAAAGGACGTCACGAGATCTGCGCGGCCAGTTCGGCGGCCTGCTGTTTTTGCGACTCGTTACCTTCCGCAAGAACCTCGTCAAGAATGCTGCGTGCCCCCTCGGCATCTCCCATATCAATGTATGCCTTGGCCAGATCAAGCTTGGTTGCGGTTTCATCCCATTGTTGCTGGCCTTCTTCGGTAGGAGTTTCTTCTGACGCTGGCGCCGCGCTTGGTTCGACTGCCGCTTCAACAGGCGCTGCGCTCTCAACGTCAAACTTGATATCCTCTTCACCCCCTTCAGCGAGTTTCGCGGCGACATCAACATCCGTCACCTCGGCGGGCGCGCTTTCGCCGACATCAAACTCAATCGCATGGTCATCCGGTTGGCCCAGGTCTTCTTGTCCGAGTTGTTCAGCCGCGCCGGTATCTTCAGATGGAGCGGCGGCCGTTTCAGCGCCCAGATCCAGATCAAACGCCGACACCTCCGTGGACGGCTCCTGTGCCGCCGGAGCAGTCGCCTCGGAAGTCCCGACATCGAAATCCATGTCGACGACGGTTTCCGTTGCCTTGGCGGACGTAGGCGGTGTTTGCAAATCAGTCTGAGCGTCCGGCATCGCGCCCATCATAGGCGCCGGCGCCGATACCTTCGTATCGGTATCCGCCGTGATGGATTTTGCAGGCGCGCCGCCGCGGAACATCGGATTCTCCGGATTCAATTTCCGGCCCATTTCTTCAACCTTGTCCCAGACCTTGCCGCCACGACCACCCAATGCGGCGTACAGTTCCTCGGCCAGGGTTTCGAAAGCAGCCACGTCGTTGCGCTGATGATAAATTTCCAACAGTTTCTGTTTTAGTTCGTGGCGTTCCGGATTCTTGACAATGGCTTCCTTGAGAATTTCCTCCGCGGTTTCATCGCGACCGTAGGCAAGATAAACCTCCGCCTCGGCAATAGGGTCCACCTCGTCGGTATGAATGTTACCCATCCCGCCCTGGCTAAAGTCGCTCAGGAACGAAGTGTCACCGGTCGTCACCGCCTGACCGCTGGTATCGGAGGTCACGGTTCCCGTATCCCCGGTATCCGTAGTGATTGCATCGGAAAGGATGCTTTCCTCGAACTCCGCAATGGACCGGCGGCGGCGGCGCATATACACCAACATGATCACGCCGCCTATCAAAACCGCCGCGCCGCCCACAACGGGCAACAGCGAATCGTAAGCGAGCGCGTCATCCATGAGTTTGGTGATGAAATTCTTCTCCTCTTTGGGCGGCGGAGGCGGCGCGGCGCGCTTCTTGCGAACAGGCGCGGCTTTTTCAACCTTGGCCGGTTTGTCGGCTGTCGGGGCGGGTTTCGGCGCTTCCGCCGGCGCTTCGGCCTTGTCCGCCGACTTGGCCGGAGTTTCGGGTTTCACTTCGGGCGCCTTCTTTTCAACCTGCGCCAACCCTTGGCTTTCCAGTTCAATTAAACGCGACTCTTTCTTGATCTGCGACCTTACCTGGCCGATTTTTTCTCCCAATTCCTTGGTTTCCATCTCCTTGGATTCAAGGGATTCCTCAAGGGCGGTCACCCGTTCCGCGAGCGCCGCGCGCTCCTTCTTTTCATCTGCTTTAATGGCTTCCTTCTCGGCCACTTTTTTATCAGGGTCGGTCTTTTCACTTTCCAGAGTGGCGCGCACGATCTTCAGCAATTCATCAGGCTGCTTGCCTTTGTCCGCCGGCGCAGCGGCGCTTTTTTGCGGCTTGCTCTCGGCCTTCTTCTGTGCCGTCTTTTTCTCCGGCTTCGTGGGCTTGGCGGCCTCTTTCGCCGGCTTGGCCGGTTTCGCTTCGGCCTTCTTGGTTTCCGTCTTCACAGGTTCCGGTTGCGTCACCGCTTCCGAAACTTTGATGGCGCGACTGGCGCTGGCAAGCTTCAGTTTATATTCCTGCCACACGTCATACTGCGCCCGGAACTCCCGGCGTGCCTGCGGACCGGGAATGGAGGCAACCGTTTCACGTTCAGGAATCTTGAGAATTTTTCCGGCCTTGAGATTGTTGACGTTATTGCCGAAGAAGGCGTGCTGGTTGGCCTTGAAAATCGCCAGGATGATCTGCTCCATGCTCAATTGTTTATCGGAGCGTATCTTGTCCGCGATCTCCCATAAGGTATCTCCCTTTT
>WGFP01000133.1 GCA_015492195.1 Acidiferrobacterales bacterium | reverse complement strand
GCGCAACGTCGCTGCATATCTATCAAGCTCGATGAAGTGGGCGTCATAGTCGGCGAGAGTGGTTTCGAATAATCGTCGGTTGGCGGTCCGCCATGAACCGGCATCGACGGCCTGACGGGCGATATGCGCCAGCAACAATGTACGCATGCGCTGGCGGCCGGCATCATTGACAAAAGCACTCTCCTCACCGATATGCAGAATACTGAGAAATCCTGCTGCTAGCTGAATACTTTGCAACACCAAAAAACCGATGAGCAGAAGTACGAATTTCCCGGTTAAATTTCGCCGCAGCCAGATCATAAAATTTACGGATTTTGCAGATTCACACAGCTTCCGAAAAATCCTTAGCAACGTGACGATCTGCACCTGCACTGTCTTATCGCGTAATTTGCGTATATTGCAAATTTTCCGACGCCTATATGGAAAGTATAGTATGGAAATATTGTCGATACTTTCGCGTATTTTTTAGTATTTATGCCTACCCACGCAGTGATAACACAAACAGATCTCCCGTTTACTCTTCGTAGTTTCCAGATCGGAGTTGCTTGAGTCGGCTGCGACGTCGTTTGGCATCGAGCCGCCGCTTTTTCACCGCCGCGCTGAGGCGGGTGGGCTTGCGCGGTTTGGCGACGCGGTTCAACCGGCGCAATTTGTCAATGAGCCGTTCGAAGGCGATCGCGCGGTTGCGAATCTGCGAGCGGGTGTCGGAGGCGGTCACCACCACGCCGGAAGGAAGGTGGGTCAGGCGCACGGCCGACTCGGTCTTATTGACGTGCTGCCCGCCCGGCCCGCGGGCGCGGTAGGTGTCCACGCGCACCTGCCGCGCCAGGGTCCGTCGGTCCAAGACATAAGGCCCCTTTTTGGCGGCTGATCTTTTTGGTTGTGCCTCTTTCATGCTGAAATACGTGCCTTTCCCGTTCCAGTTGTTACAATACGCGCCCTTGGCGACAGCAATACAGCAACAATACCCAAAAATCTGCGAATCAGTTATGGTTAAAAGGAAACTAGTTTCATGATCATTATCCTCAATCCCGATATCGGCGATAAGAGCCCCGAATACCGGCAGATCCTGGATTATCTGGCCAACAAACCCAACATCCAGACGCGCGTACACGTGGAAGCCGGGGCGATCCGCACGCTGACCGAGATCTATCTCATCGGCGACACCCTGTCGCTTGACAAGGCCGAGATCGAGGGTCTGCCCGGCGTCGAACGCGTTGTGCGCATCTCCGAGGAATACCGCATCGTCGGCCGCCACCAGGACGATACGCGGTCCGTCAGCTTCGAATACAACGGCGTCTTGTTCGATCAGGACAACCTCAACGTTTTCGCCGGCCTGTGCGCGGTCGATACGCCGGAACATGTCGAAAAAATGATGCGGGCATTGCGCGACAACAATCAGGCCTGCACGCGCATGGGCGCGTACAAGCCGCGCACCAATCCTTATGCCTTCCAGGGTCACGGTGCAAAATGTCTGCCGTGGGTGTTCGAACTTGCGGGCAAATACGGCATCAAGGTGATCGCCATGGAGATCACGCATGATTCCCACTTGGATGAGATTCGCGAGGCGCTGGAAAAAACCGGGAAGCCGACCGGCGTAATGTTGCAGATCGGAACGCGTAACACTCAGAACTTCGAACTTTTGAAAATCGTCGGGCGCCAACGCGAACTGCCCGTGTTGCTCAAGCGCGGTTTCGGCATCACCCTGGAAGAATCGCTCAACGCCGCCGAGTACCTCGCGAGCGAGGGCAACCGCCACATCGTATTCGGCCTGCGCGGCATGAAAACCAACATGGGCGATCCCCATCGCAATTTCGTCGACTTCGCCCACGTGCCCGTGGTTAAACGGCTTACTCGCATGCCGGTGTGCATTGATCCGTCGCACTCGGTCGGCTCACGCGACCACGCCCCGGACGGCATACTCGATGTTCAGCATGTCACCGCTCAAGGAGTGATCGCCGGTGCCAATATGGTCCTGGTGGATTTCCATCCGGCGCCTTCCAAGGCGTTGGTGGACGGACCGCAGGCCTTGCGCCTGGATGAGCTTCCCTACTTTCTGGAAGACATCGCCATTGCGCGCGAGGCCTACGAAAAACGCCGGGCCTTAACCCGGCGCTTTCAAGAAGAATCTAAATAATTCTTGCCGCTAAGGCGCAAAGACGCAAAAAAATATTAAATATCAAATCAAGAGGTTCTTTGTCCCCATTTATTCTTTGCG
>WGFP01000132.1 GCA_015492195.1 Acidiferrobacterales bacterium | reverse complement strand
TTAATGGCCCGCCCCAGCTGCCGTTGATAACGGGCCTTGGTGCCGGTGTTGCGGCTGGGGATGATCCGGCCGGTCTCCGTGATATAGGCCCTCAGCGTGGCCAGATCTTTATAATCGATCTCCTCCACGCCCTCGGCGGTGAAGCGGCAAAATCTTTTGCGTCTGAAAAAACGTGACATAGTGATATTCCTCGTTCGTCAGGCCTCGGGCGCCGTTTCCGTGCCCACTGTTGTGTCCTTGTCTTTTGCCGCCTCGTCCTTTTTCCCCTCGTCTTTTGCTCCCTCGTCCTTCGGCGCCGCGGCGCTTTCGGCCTTCCGGTCTTCTTCAGGAGTCTCGGGTTTGGATTCTTCCTGATTTTCCTTGGCCATCGGAGACTGTTCGGTGACGGCGGCCTTGCGCTTGATAATCAGCGAACGCAACACGGCGTCGCTGAATTTGAACGCGGACTCGATCTCACGCAGGGTTTCCAGGGTGCACTCGATATTCATCAACACATAATGCGCCTTGTGCACCTTATTGATGGGATAGGCCAATTGACGCCGGCCCCAGTCTTCCAGCCGGTGTATGACGCCCTTCGCGGATTCGATGATTGAACGGTAACGTTCAATCATGGCGGGAACCTGCTCACTCTGGTCCGGGTGGACCAGAAACACAACTTCATAATGACGCATTTAACGCTCCTTACGGATAAAAGCCTCCCGGAACATGGCCGGTGAGGCAAGGAGAGGCTCGGCCGCCTATGGCAGTATGGAGCCCGAAAGCACGGGGATTCTAAAGTAGCAAGTGACAAGTAGCAAGTAGCAAGGAAACCTCAGACCTCGCTACTTAAACTACTTGCTACATACCGCTGCCTTACCGCCTCAAACAGACACACGCCGGCGGCGACTGAGACATTCAGGCTTTCAACGGAACCGGCCATGGGGATGCGGACCAGTCCGTCACAGCGTTCCCGCGTCAGGCGGCGGAGGCCCTTGCCCTCCCCGCCCAGCACAATCGCCAGGGGTCCGCGCATATCCGCATCGAAAAGAACCGTGTCCGCGCCCTGGCTGGCGCCGAGTATCCAGATTCCCGCTTCCTGGAGCCGGCGCAGACACCGTGCCAAATTCGTGACCCGGAACAACGGGACCGTTTCCGCCGCCCCGCTCGCGGCGCGGCGTGTGACGGCGGTGACGGGCGCGGTTTGGTCGCGCGGGATAATCACGGCATGGGCGCCGGCGGCGTCGGCGCTGCGCAGGCAAGCGCCCAGATTGTGCGGGTCTTGCACCCCGTCCAGCACCAGCAGCAATGGTGTGCCGGGCAAATCGGAAACAAATCCCGCCAAGTCCTGTTCCGTGCGCACCGGCGCCCTTCGCAGGCGGGCGACCACGCCCTGGTGGCGCACCCCGGAGGCAAGACGGTCCAGTTTCTCGCGCGGCGCTCGATGGACCTTGACCCCGCACGCCCGCGCCATTTGCATAACGGCTTCGGTGCGTTTGTCATCGCGCCCGGTATACACCCACACGGCGTCGATGCGGCCGGGGTTTTTCTTGAGCGCCGCCAGCACCGCGTGCGTCCCGCAAATTAAATCGTCTTCCATTTACTACTCGGAGCAGAAAATAGATTTCATATATAATGTCAAAAACTCAACGCAAAGGCGCCAAGGCGCAAAGGATTTAGCTCGATCATATTTTTATAATTTAATGCTTCTAAGATTAAGAACCTTTCGTTTCTTTGCGATCTCTGCGTCTTTGCGTTGAAGAATTCATACAAGTTATTCCAGAATGAGTTAGTCGCCCCGTCTGTGTGCCTGTGATCTACGATCATGTTCCTGGTAATTAAGTCAGCGTCTCCGCGCTGTTGCACGGCGGCGTTTGGCGGTTTTTTTAGGGCGGCGTTTTCCGGCGGGCGCCGCCTTGCCTGCCCCGGCCGTCAACCAATTCAAAATCGATCTTGGCCTCATCCAGATCGACGCGTACCACGCGCACGCGCACTTGGTCGCCAAGCCGGTAACTCTTGCGCGTGCGCTCGCCCAAGAGGCGGTGCTGGATGGGATCGAAGTGATAATAATCATTGCCCAGCGCGGTAACGTGCACCAACCCGTCTATAAAGATATCGGTCAGTTCCACGAAAATGCCGAAGTTGGTAACGCCGCTGATGATTCCGTCAAACTCCTCACCGATCCGGTCCATCATGTATTCGGCCTTCAACCAGCGCATGACGTCGCGCGTGGCTTCATCGGCGCGGCGTTCGGTCATCGAGCAGTGCTCTCCCTGTTGTTTTGCCAGTTCCGGTGAAATCTTGGCGGGCTGCCGGTTTAGAATGTTTTTGACCGCCCGGTGCACCAGGAGGTCGGGGTAGCGCCGAATGGGCGAGGTGAAATGCGTGTAGTTCGGATAGCCCAGCGCGAAGTGGCCGATGTTGTCCGGGCTGTACAGCGCCTGACTCAAACTTCGCAACAGGACCATCTGGATCAAACGGCGATCCGGACGTTTTTCCACGGCGGCAATCAGCTTGGCGTAATGTCGCGCCTCGGGCGATTTCCCGCCCCCCAGCGACAGCCCGAGGCCAGCAAGAAACTCCCTGAGTTCCGTCAATTTTTCCGCGGTCGGCCCCTCGTGGACGCGATAGGGTGCGGGGACTTTATGTTTCTTGAGAAACTCCGCGGCGCACACGTTCGCCGCCAGCATGCATTCCTCGATCAAGCGGTGGGCGTCATTGCGTTCCAGCGGCACAATGTTTTTGATCTTGTGCTGCTCGTCGAAAATGATGCGCGTCTCGGGCAATTCGAAATCCACGGCCCCGCGCTGCAGGCGGGCCGCATGCAGCACTTTGTACAATCCATACAGGGCCTCCAGCGACGGCAGCAAGGAAGCGTGTTCACGCCTTAAGGCCGCGTCGCCTTCGGTAAGCATGGCGGCGACCTGGGTATAGGTCAGGCGCGCCTGCGAGCGCATCACGCCTTCATGGAATCGGTAACTGTTGATTTTTCCGCGCGCCCCGATATGCATCTCACAAACCATGCACAAGCGATCGACATCCGGATTGAGCGAACACAGGCCGTTCGACAACGCCTCGGGCAGCATCGGGATGACGTGCTGCGGAAAGTAAACCGAGTTGCCCCGCTGATAGGCTTCACGGTCAAGGGCCGTGCCGGGTTTGACATAATAGGAAACGTCGGCGATCGCGACGATCAAACGCCAACCCCTCCCTTGCGGTTCCGCGTACACGGCGTCGTCAAAATCGCGCGCATCTTCGCCGTCTATGGTCACCAGTGGAAGATCGCGCAGATCCTTTCTCCCGGACAGCGCGTGAACGGGCACCTCTGAGCCGAATGTCTCCGCTTCGCGCAAGACCTCGTCCGGCCAGACATGCGGAAGCCCGTGCGCGCGGATCGCCACCTCGATTTCCATGCCCGGGGCCATATGCTCCCCGAGCACCTCGATCACGCGCCCGACCGGCGCCGTCCGGCGCGTGGGCGGCGTGAGGATTTCCGCCACCACAATTTGCCCGTCGCGCGCCTCACCCTCGTCGCCGCGCGGAATATGAATATCCTGCCCGATGCGTTTGTCTGCGGGCGCCACGAAGCCCATCCGATTGGAAACGATATAACGTCCGACGATGCGTTTGTGCCGGTGTTCCAACACCTCGATCACAACGCCTTCCCGGCGCCCGCGGCGGTCGACGCCGGTGACGCGCGCCAGAACGCGGTCGCCGTGGAGCACCTTTCGCATCTCCTGGGGCGGGAGAAACAGATCCTCGCCGTCTTCCTCCGGTATTAAAAACCCAAACCCGTCCGGATGGCCCTCGACGCGCCCGCAAACCATGTCCATCTTGTGCGCCAGGCCATAGAGGCCGCGGCGATTTTTTAATATCTGACCGTCGCGCTCCATGGCGCGCAGGCGGCGCGCGAATGCCGATTCGTCACGTTCGCCCCGAATGTTCAGTGCTTCAACGAGCGATTTGTACGACAAAGGTTCGGCGCGTTTCGTAAGCAGGGCCAGCACAACCTCGCGGCTGGGAACGGGAAATTCATATTTCCTCGCCTCCCTCTCTGCATGCGGATCTTTGAACGGCTTGCGCGGTTTACGCGTTGACATAAAATTTCTCTCTCGGTAGAGTGCGCCGCCTGGTCATACGTGGTTCCCCGTGCGTGCATTGCGGCCAGGTATGCCGAGGTGGCGGAATTGGTAGACGCGCTAGCTTCAGGTGCTAGTGGGGGCAACCCCGTGGAGGTTCAAGTCCTCTCCTCGGTACCAGTTTTAGAAAACGGATGCCAGAAATTAAACTTTCAATCTCTGTCTTCTGATTAATCAAACGGGTGGCGCAGAATGATCGTCTCATCACGTTCGGCGCCGGTGGAGATCATGTCCACACGCGCGCCGCTGACTTCCTCGATACGATCCAGGTAACGCTGCGCGTTACGGGGTAAGTCCTGCCTGCGCTTGACGCCCACCGTGGTTTCCTTCCAGCCCGGCAGATCTTCATAAACCGGCTCGCACTTCGCCAGCGCCTCCGCCCCGCTCGGCGGCGCCTGACAAAGCTCACCCTCGTAACGGTAGGCGGTGCACAGGCGCACGGTGTCCAGCCCGTCCAGCACGTCCAGCTTGGTGATGCACAACCCCGTAATCCCGTTGAGCTGTCGGGAACGGCGCATGATCACGGCGTCGAACCAGCCGCAGCGCCGCGCGCGTCCCGTGGTTGCGCCGAATTCATTGCCGCGCTCGGACAACAACTTGCCCACGTCGTCCTGCAATTCCGTGGGAAAGGGCCCGGCACCGACGCGCGTCGTGTAGGCCTTGGCGATGCCCAGAACGTAACCCAATCGCCCCGGCCCGACGCCGGCGCCCGTGGCCGCGGCGGCGGCGCAGGTATTGGAGGAGGTCACGAATGGGTACGTGCCGTGATCGATATCGAGCAACGTACCCTGCGCGCCTTCAAACAAAACCGGCTTGCCTGATTTGTCGTAATCCTCGAGCAGCGCCGGCACATCCGCGACCAGCGGCTTTAACCGTTCCGCCAAGGCCAGGCTTTCATCCAGGGTCTTCTGGAAATCCACGGGCTCGCATTTGAAGTAGTGTTCCAACGAAAAATTATGGTACTCCATTACCTGGGCCAGCTTCTCGCTGAAGCCCTTGGCGTCGAACAGGTCCGCGACGCGCAACCCGCGACGCGCGACCTTGTCCTCGTAGGCGGGGCCGATGCCGCGCCCGGTGGTGCCGATCGCGGCCTTGCCGCGCGCCTTCTCCCGCGCGGCGTCCAACCCGATGTGATAAGGCATGATAAGCGGGCAGGACTCGCTGATGCGCAGACGTTCCACCACGTCCACGTCACGGGATTCCAGTTCGTCCACTTCTTTAAACAGCGCGCTGAGCGACAACACCACGCCGTTTCCGATCAGGCACATCACTCCCTGCCGGAGGATGCCGGAGGGAACCAGATGCAAAACGGTTTTGTTTTTCCCGATAACCAGGGTGTGGCCGGCGTTGTGCCCGCCCTGAAAACGGACCACCGCATGCGCCCGTTCGGTAAGGAGGTCCACGATTTTTCCCTTGCCCTCATCACCCCACTGGGTGCCGATCACCACGACGTTGTTGGCCATGTCTGCTCGCTTTTGTTATTTGATTTTTTCAACGACCCAGCGATCGCCTTTCCTTGCCAGCTTGCGGTCGCATCCCAGGTCCGCCGCGCCGGCCTTGTCGCCCGGCAGTTGCGACACGACGCGTTCACCGCGCGCGCGCAGCCGCGCGATTTCCTGCCGGAGTTGCGCGTCGTCTTCATGCGGCGCCAGGATACCAAAGATTTCTTTTTCCTGGCGTTTGGAAAATTTCAGCAACTGGCGAAGGTCCGCGCCAAAACCGGTGGCGGCGCGGTCGCGGCCAAAGGACTTGCCGATACCGTCGTAGCGCCCGCCCTTGGCAATCGCGCGCCCGTGTCCCGGCACAAACGCGGAAAACACCGTGCCTGTGTAATAGTGGTACCCGCTGAGTTCGGCGAGATCAAAATAAAGCCCGACCTCGGGCAACTGCCGCCCGACCAAGGTCGAGACGGATTGCAGATTGTCCAGTGCGTCGTGCACCGTCTTTGGCGCCGTTTTGAAAAGCCGGCGCGCCTGATCCAACACCTCGGCCTCCCCGCTCAAATCGAGGAGCGCCAGCAACATTTCCTTGGCCTTGGCCGTCGCACCATAATCGGAAAGCAGCGACTCGGCCTGGCTTCGCGCCTTGCGTTGCAGGGCGTCAAACAGCTCGATCTCCTGTTCGGCGTCAAGTTTTGCCTGCGCCGCGAGGCCGCGGAACACGCCGACGTGCCCGAGATCGATATGTGTGTCTTCAATGCCGCTCAGTTCCAAGGTGGCGATCATCAAACTCAAAACTTCCGCGTCGCTTTCCGGTCCGGCGTGCCCAAAAAGTTCGGCGCCGAGCTGCAGCGGCTCGCGCGAGCCGGCAAATTCATCCGGCCGCGTGCGTAATACCGACCCGAGATAACAAAGTCGCACGGGGGTGTTGCGTTTAAGGTAATGGGTGTCGATCCGCGCGGCCTGCGGCGTCATGTCGGGCCGCACGCCCATCATGCGACCCGTCAACTGGTCGGTCAGCTTGAACGTCTGCAGGTCCATGTCCTTGCCGACGCCGGTAAGCAACGATTCCAGGTACTCGATCAGGGGCGGCATAACCAATTCATATCCCCAGCTCGAAAACAGATCCAAGATGCGGCGGCGCATGGACTCAAACCGCCTCGCTTCCGCAGGCAGGATTTCTTCTATGCCCTCCGGCAACAACCAACGGTCCTTGGTGAACATGGGGATATTGTCGCGCAGGAAATAAACGGTTATCGATTGACGATGTACAGCAGCACCAGACCGAGCAGCATGCTGGTCAGACCCACAAAGCGCAGCTGTTGATCGCTGAGCTGTCCAATGGCTGACAGGGTCTTACGCATACGGCCCGGGCTGATAAACGGGAATATGCCTTCCAACACCAACAGCAACGCCAAGGCCACCCATAAGTCATGCCACATGGTTATACGGGAACCGGCTTTATCGTCTCGGCTGCTTCATGTATTTGAAGAAATCCGAGCTTGGATCAACGATCATAATATCGTCTTTTCCCTTAAAGCTCTCTTTATAGGCGTTGAGGCTGCGGTAAAAAGAATAAAATTTAGGCGCGCGTTTATACGCCCTGGCGTAAATCGCGGTGGCGCGCGCATCGCCGGCGCCGCGGATGCGCTCCGCCTTGCGATAGGCCTCGGCAAGAAGGACTTTACGTTTGCGTTCGGCCTCGGCGCGCAGCTTTTCCGCCTCCTCGGCGCCTTCCGCGCGCAGCTCCTTGGCGATGCGGGTGCGCTCCGCCTCCATCCGTCGGTACACGGATTGGCTGACCTCGGGAGGCAGGTCCACGCGTTGAATGCGCACATCGACGACCTCGATGCCGTATTCACGGCCTTCCTTGTCGGTGCTTTTGGTCAGGATCTCCATGATGTTGCGCCGCTCTCCCGAGATCACGTCGCGCACCGTGCGCTTGCCGAATTCGTCGCGAAGACCGCTGTTGATCAGCTGCTCAAGGCGGGTCCTGGCCCCTTGTTCGCTGCCGCCGACGCGAAGATAGTACTGGAGCGGATCGGCGATGCGCCATTTGACAAACGAATCGACGATGACGTTTTTCTTCTCTAACGTCAGGAACGGCTGCGGCGCCGCATCCATGGTGAGAATACGGGCGTCGAAATAAAGCAGCCGATCAATCCCGAAAGGAATTTTCACATGCAGGCCGGGCTTGTCGTCGGAACGAACAACCTGACCGAAGCGGATGACAATGACCTTCTCCCGTTCATCCACCACGTAAAAGGTGGAACCGATGGTCACGACGACCAGGAGAATGACTCCGAGCAGGATGAGCAATTTCGGTTGATTCATTATTGCACCCCCCGTCTTCTAAGATCGAAACGCCCGCGGCTCGAACCCGCTTTTTGCGGAGGAGCCACCGTATCCGCGGCGGAAGGCGGCGGCGCCTGCACCGGTCCCGCGAGGGTCCCCGGCGCGGAGATGATCTTGTCCAGCGGGAGATAAAGGATATTATTGCCCGCCTTTTGATCGATGAATATCTTGGTGGTATTGGAAAGCACCTGCTCCATGGCGTCCAGATAAAGCCGCTCGCGCGTGACCGCCGGCGCCTTGATGTATTCGTTGGCAATCTGGGTGAAGCGCCGGGCATCGCCTTCCGCCCGCGCGATGACGCTGGCCTTGTATCCCTCCGCCTCCTCGATCATGCGCGCCGCCCCGCCGCGCGCCCTCGGGATAATGTCATTGGCATAGGCCTGCGCCTCGTTCTTGAGTCGCTCCTTGTCCTCGCGCGCCTTGACCGCGTCGTCAAAAGCGGCTTTCACCTCGGCCGGCGGCGCGGCCGATTGCATTTCGACCGTGCGTATGTAAATTCCGGCCTTGTATCCGTCCAATATTTTCTGCAGCAGCGCCTGGGTCTGCGCCGAAATGTCGGCGCGGTTTTCGAACACGTAATCGAGATTACTGCGACCGACGATTTCTCTTACGGCCGACTCGGTCGCCTGCTTGATGGTGGCGCCCGGATCTCTGACGTTGAAAAGAAAATCGCTGGCATCCTTGACCAGGTACTGGACGGCGAACTCGATATCGATAATGTTCTCGTCCTCGGTAAGCATCAGGGATTCTTTCGGTACCTTGGTCTGGGTGCCGGTCCGGCGGTTGCTGCGGTAACCGATTTCGATGGGATGCACCTTTTCGACGTTGACCTTCTCCACGGTCTCGATCGGATACGGAAGGTGCCAACGCAACCCGGCCTCGGTGATTTCCGATTTTTCTCCAAACCGCAGAACCACGCCGCGCTCCCCCTGCTGGACGATATAAAATCCGCTGACAAGCCACAGCGAAACCACCACAATCGCGATCAGACCGATACCGATACCACCGGCCTTGCCGGTGCCGAACCGGCCCCCCGGCCCGCCGCCCTTTTTACCGCCGAATAAGCCGCCGAGTTTTTGTTGCAGGTTCTTGACGATCTGATCAAGATCCGGCGGGCCTTGTTCGGATCCTCTGCGCTGACCCCAGGGGTCTTTGTTCCCGGATCCACCAGGTACGTTCCAAGTCACGTTTTACTCCTATAATTTTACTTCTGAAAGGAACCGCAAAGGGGCATTCTAGGGTCAGGAACCGGTGGGAGCAAGAACAACCTGCGTATCCGGCAACAGATATTCCTCACGGAAACCTTCCTGCCGTCTGAGCCAGTTAAGCTGGGTCGGCTCCAACGCCACGTCGATCAACCAGCCACCGGACTCAAGGGCGGATTCGTGGACCACGTCCAGCCTTTCATAGAGACCGGCGCGCAAACGACCGGCCTCGGGGGGCAGTCTTAACCGTCGCCGGCCGCGCTGGAAACGATAATACTCTGAAATCGCATTCAAAAGCAGATTCAGGCCTTCCCCGGTTTTGGCGGAAACCCAGGTTTTGGCAATCCTGCCGCCGGCATCGCGCTCCACGCGCGCCTTCTGGCCGGTCAGGTCAATCTTGTTAAAGACCACGATCTGAGGGACCTCGGCGGCAAAGATTTCTTCCAACACCTCGTTGACCTGCTCAATCTGTTCCAGTCGCTCGGGACTGCTGCTGTCCACCACGTGCAACAACAGATCGGCCGCGGCGACCTCTTCCAGCGTTGATTTAAATGCCTCCACCAGATCATGCGGAAGGCGGCGAATAAACCCGACGGTGTCGGCCATGATGACGGCGGTATTGCCGGCCAGCTCAACCCGCCGCATGGTCGGATCCAGCGTGGCAAAAAGCCGGTCGGCGGCATAGACGGAGGCCCCGGTCAGGCGATTGAACAACGACGACTTGCCGGCATTGGTATAGCCGACCATGGAGACGGTCGGGATCGGGACCTTCAGGCGCGCCTTCCGGCGGCTGCGGCGCTGGACGGACACCTGATGCAGACGCTGATTGAGTTTCTTGATACGGTCGCGAATCAGCCGCCGGTCGACTTCCAGCTGGGTCTCGCCCGGTCCGCGCAAACCGATACCGCCCTTTTGGCGCTCCAGGTGGGTCCAGCCCCGCACCAGGCGCGTCGACAAATGTTCCAGCTGGGCCAGTTCGACTTGCAGTTTGCCTTCATGGCTGCGGGCATGTTGGGCAAAGATGTCCAGAATGAGACCCGTGCGGTCGAGCACGCGGCAACCGATGATCTTTTCCAGGTTGCGTTCCTGCGTCGGGGACAGCGGGTGATTGACCAGCACCAAGTCGGCGCGCTCCCGCGCGGCGAGATCGGAAATTTCCCGCGCCTTGCCCTTACCGACAAAGGTGGCGGCATCGGGTCTTTGCCGGCCGCCCAGAATGGTCCCGCAGACCTGAGCGCCCGCGGATTCCGCCAGAAGCCGGAATTCCTCCAGGTCTTCCTGTCCGGATTTACCCGAAAGCCGCAACTGAACCAGCAACGCGCGTTCACTTGCGCGTGCAACGCGCGGCACTACGGAAAGATCACTGGCCGCCCGATTCCTTGCTTTCTGATGTTTCAGCGTCGTCAAAATGAAACTTGACCGGACGGTTGGGAACAACCGTTGAGATGGCGTGTTTATAAATCATCTGGCTGACCGTGTTTCTGAGCAGTACCACAAATTGGTCAAATGATTCAATTTGCCCCTGTAACTTGATGCCGTTAACAAGAAAAATGGATACCGGAACATGCTCCTTGCGTAACGTGTTAAGGAAAGGGTCTTGTAGCGCTTGCCCTTTTTGTTGGGTCATGACAGTTCTCCTGTTCTTATCTTCGTTTGCCTGTTTTGGCTTTTAGTTCTCGGCCGGGCCGATCCTGGGCCCGTCTGCCTATTATAAACCCAGATTAGCCGCATGGGCGGACTATTCCCTGAAGACGATCCAGGCACGCCTTGAGCGGCAATTTTTCCTCTATATAAAGGAACCGGACATCCGGATAACTGCGCAGCCACGTCATTTGGCGCTTGGCCAGCTGCCTGGTTGCGGCAATCGCCTTGTTTACCATTTCATTATAGTTGATTTGACCGGTCAAGTATTCCCAGATTTGCCTATACCCGACCGTACGCATGGAAGGCAGGTCGAGATTCAGATCTCCCCGGGAATACAATCTTTTGACCTCATCAATCAGCCCTTGTTCCAACATGGCGTGAAAACGCCGCGCGATGCGCGCATGCAGCTGCTCACGCTCCTTGGGAACAAGGGCAATTTTAATAAAACGGTAGGGTGAGGGTCTGGGTGGGGCGGCATGTTTTAATTGGCTCGGCGGTTGGCCGGTAAGCTCAAACAGTTCCAGGGCGCGCTGGATACGCTGGGCGTCATTCGGCTTGACCTGCTTTGCCGTCACCGGGTCAATCGCCTGCAACCGCCGGTGCATCGCCGGCCAGCCCACGCGCCCGGCTTCCCTGGCAAGGCGCGCGCGTATTTCCGGATTGGCAGAGGGAAGCTCGGACAAACCGTATTCAAGCGCATGAAAATAAAACATGGTGCCGCCGACCAATAACGGTATCCGGCGCTGACGGGTGATGTCCTCCATTTCCCGCAAGGCGTCGGCACAAAATTCGGAAACGGAATAGGTTTCAACGGGATCGCGAATATCAATCAGCCGGTGCGGCGCGTGCGCCCGTTCCGCGGCGGTGGGTTTGGCGGTGCCGATATCCATGCCGCGATACACCTGCGAGGAATCCACGCTGATGATCTCCACCGGCAGTTTCTCATGCAGCGTCAGCGTCAGCGCCGTCTTGCCGGATGCGGTCGGACCCATGAGAAAGATCGCCGGTGGAAGATCAGACATCATTCAGTGAAGAGTGAAAATAAAATCTGTGAGGGGTAAGGAGTGAGGGGGTCTCGAAAAATTCATTCCGCTCCTCACTCCTCACGCTTCACTCCTTACGTTATTTCTCCGGCCGCATATGCGGGAACAGCAGCACGTCGCGTATGGAAGGGGAATCGGTCAACAGCATGACCAGACGGTCAATGCCGATACCCTCCCCGGCCGCGGGCGGCATGCCGTGCTCCAGGGCGCGGATAAAGTCGGCATCGAAGTGCATCGCCTCTTCATCGCCGGCTTCCTTTTCCTGTACCTGCTTGCGAAAGCGTTCCGCCTGTTCTTCCGCGTCATTTAATTCCGAAAAACCGTTGGCGATCTCGCGCCCGCCCACGAACAATTCGAAACGATCGGTGATGGAAGGATCGTCATCGTTCCGCCGGGCAAGCGGTGAGACCTCCGTCGGAAACGCCGTGATGAATGTCGGATCCTTAAGCTTGTCTTCCACGGTTTTCTCAAATATTTCCAGTTGAATCTTGCCCGTTCCGTAATTTTCTTTAACGGGGATATCAAGCGCGGCCGCGATCTTTCTTGCGGATTCAAGAGAATCAAGATCGGGAGCCTTGATATCAGGGTTGAATTTAAGAATCGCTTCTTTCAGGGTCAGGCGTTGAAACGATTTGCCGAAGTCGTATTGCTCGCCCTGATAATCGACAGTCGTGCCGCCGACGACATCCTGCGCCAATCCGCGCAGCATTTCCTCGGTGAGGGCCATAAGATCACGGTAATCGGCATAGGCCTGGTAGAATTCCAGCATCGTGAATTCGGGATTGTGGCGCGTGGACAGGCCTTCATTGCGGAAATTGCGATTGATTTCATACACGCGTTCAAATCCACCGACAATCAGACGTTTCAAATAAAGTTCGGGGGCGATCCGCAGAAACAAATTAATATCCAAGGCATTATGAAACGTCGTAAAGGGGCGCGCGGTGGCGCCGCCGGGGATCGCCTGCATCATCGGTGTTTCCACTTCCAGAAAATCACGTTCGTTTAAAAAACGGCGGAGGTAATCAATGATGGCGGTTCGCGTACGAAACGTCTTACGCGTTACCTCATTCATGATCAGGTCCAGGTAACGCTGGCGATACTTAAGCTCCTGATCGGCAAGACCGTGGTATTTCTCCGGCAACGGTCGCAGGGATTTGGTCAGCAGGCGGATATCGTCCACCTTGACGGTCAGCTCCCCGGTTTTGGTTTTAAACAAAACGCCTTCGGCGCCGATAATGTCGCCGATATCCCATTTCTTGAATTCTTCGTACCTGCCGTCAGGCAGGGCCTCGCGCTGCAGATAAAGCTGAATCTGCCCGGACATGTCCTGCAGGTGAATGAAGCCGGCCTTGCCCATGACCCGGCGGGTCATCATCCGCCCCGCCACCTTGACGCGCACCGGATTGGCCTCGAGCGCGGCGTTGTCTTTGTCTCCGTATTCGGCGATCAACTCGCCGGCAACGACGTTCCGGCGGAAATCATTGGGAAACGGATTGGCCGCCTCTCGCAGTGCGGCCAGTTTGCGGCGGCGCTGGACAATCTGTTCGTTCTCGTTATCTTCTTCTGACATTTATAATTTATTTCAGTAACTTATATAAATATTATATAATCTACATTAATTAATTAGTAGCCTTTTTTCAGACTCGCTTCGATGAACTTATCCAAGTCGCCATCCAGAACCGCTTGCGGCGTGCCCGACTCCACGTTCGTGCGCAGGTCCTTGACCCGCGACTGATCGAGGACATAGGAACGAATCTGGCTGCCCCAACCGATATCGGCTTTGCTCTCCTCCAGTTTCTGCTGTTCAATGCGACGTTTCTGCATTTCCCATTCGTACAGACGGGACTTCAGCATGGCCATGGCCGCGGCGCGATTGCGGTGCTGCGAACGATCCGACTGGCATTGCACCACGATGTTGGTGGGAAGGTGCGTAATGCGCACGGCGGAATCCGTGCGGTTTACGTGCTGACCGCCCGCCCCGCTGGCCCGGTAGGTATCAATCCGTAAATCGGCCGGGTTGATATCAACGTCAATCTCGTCGGGCACTTCCGGGTAAACGTAAACCGATGCAAACGAGGTATGACGGCGGTTGCCGGAATCAAAAGGCGATTTGCGCACAAGCCGGTGCACGCCGGTTTCGGTACGCAAATATCCGTAAGCATAATCTCCCGTGAATTTCACCGTGGCACTTTTTATGCCGGCGACCTCCCCCTCCGAGACTTCTACAATCTTAGCCTTGAAGCCGTGTTTTTCACCCCAGAGAAGGTACATGCGAAGCAACATGTTCGCCCAATCCTGCGCTTCGGTCCCCCCTGATCCCGCCTGGATATCCATGAACGCATTATTCCTATCCATCTCTCCGGAAAACATGCGTTGAAATTCCAACTCGGACAAACGTGCTTCCTGGCGCTCCAGGTCACGGGCCACTGAAGCAACCACTTCGGAGTCATTTTCCGCGCGCGCCAGCTCCAGCAATTCATAGGCCTGGTCGAGCTCGTTTCCTGCGTGCGCCAGTGTTTCTACTTCCTTTTCCAGGCGGGCCCGCTCACGCCCCAGCTCCTTGGCCTTTTCTTGATCATTCCAGATATCCGGCTGTTCGAACTCACGGCCGATCTCCTCCAGCCGCTTCCGCTTGACGTCAAAGTCAAAGGTACCCCCTGAGGGACTTTAAACGTTCCTGCAGCTCTTTGAGTTTATTGAAAAGCGGATTTAAGTCTTCCACGGCAATTTCCTCGGTAATTCAGTCGCGCGCGAATCCGGTTGATCAAATTATGACACATAAGCCGATTTGACAGAATTACGCCACCTTAATACCCAACACCTCGCCCACCAATTTTTTTAGCAATTTGATCGCGTGAGGGGCCTCGATCTCCATGACGTACTCCATCACCCATTTGTTATCGACCACCGACATGGCCTCCGCCATCTTTTCCCCGAAATAACGCAGGAAAGCGTAGCCGGGCCCCTTATCGGTATACTCAAACTCGGCATAGTCCGCGAGACGGGCATTTAGCGTATTAATAAAAGGAGTCTTGTGGTCACCTGACCCGAGAAAATCCATCTGGTTGTCTTGCATGGTCTCGGCGAGCTGTTTTCCCAGGGCATTGATGAAAGTCGCCCTGTCCGGTTCGCTCAATTGCCCATAAACAATCCTATCGGTCACCTGTACCAGAAAGGCGATCACTTCGGTGATGACGGCCGTTACCTGCATCTCGGAACCGAAGTTGAAATCCTCCTTTCCCATCCGCCTGAAGGTTTCCTGGGCTATTTTCCAGATGTTAAACCCGACGACACCGGCACGCTGTTCCAACGTTTTCGGGCCTTTGCCTCTAAATTTGGTTTTGATACGAAGGGCCATGGATTTTCACGACGCTCTGAACTAACCTAAACAACAACCGGGCGGCCTCCAGTCGGCGAGCCAGCCTCTTGAATCATGGAATCGGAATATGGTATCAAAAGCGCGGTACTTTCAACTGCAAACTTGCACATTAAATAGACACATGAATACAACGTGATCCCGTCTAACGTACATTCTATGTCTGTTTATTGTCTGCGCCACGGTCTTAAGAGATTCCGCTGACACCTGTCCCTCCGGCGTAATCGAAAAGAGAGTATAACTCCACCAGGATCAATCATGTCTGGACTCGAAATGGATCTCTCAAGCGGCATCGCGGCGTTCGAAGCCAAGGAATTTGCCAATGCCTGGCAACTGTTAAAGCCACTGGCGGAGCAAGGCGACCCGGAGGCGCAATACCGGCTGGCGATCATGTGCCAAAACGGTCTGGGAATGGTTAAAAATGATCTCCAGGCGTTCAAATGGATGCGCGCGGCGGCCGAACAGGGGCATGCGATGGCGCAACACGGCATTGGCTTTATGTACCTGCACGGCGAGTGCGTGCAAAAGAACGAGGCGGAGGCAGTGAAGTGGTTTCGCCAGGCGGCGGAACAAGGCTTGGCCGGCTCACAAATGACCCTGGGGATGATGTACCAGCAGGGACTGGGGGTTGAACGAGACGAGGCCGAGGCCAAAAAATGGTATCAGATGGCTGAGCACAACCCTTGAGCGATGCACACCGGCGGCGCTGACGCGTCCGCCCAACTCAACTTCCCGCTATTTTTTAACGACCCAAGACGCAAAATTATCGGTCTTGCCTTCCATGCCGTCGTTATAGCCCGCGTCGTAGGCCTCGGTAATCCGCTGTTCCTCGCGCTTTGGGTTATGTAAAAAACCGCAGGCCCAACCATTGATATAATCCGCGTCGACGCCCTTTTGCTCCATCTTGTTGATGGTTTCGTAATACGTATCATTCATGGAATACCACTCCCGAAGTTCTCAGCCAAAAAAGTGGGCATATCTTACTCAAAGAAGCTTTCTTTTCAACATCCCTGACTATCCAGCCGGGTATAACCGTAACTTGTCCGCTATGTGCAAGCGCTTTTTTATCTTGAGTTAAGGTGACAGGTCACGCTCTTTAGCCCGTCTCCCCACTGAATATCTGATCCGCGTGATTCCGCCCATGCGATCCTGTTCAACCCAAACGATGTGCAAATTACCCTTGCCGTCATACGCAATAGACGGGCTTTTCTGTATCCCGGGGCCGGATCCGCCCGGCAGCGCATAATCTTCACTCCATCCCTTTCCCGTCGGCCAGGACAGCCAGATGTCCAAGGTGCCGTCCCTGTCATCATCCCAGACCACGGCAACCCGACCGGAGCCCTCTCCTGCGATCGCCGCGTGCCACTGACGGGCCTCTTTGCCGAACACATCCTGCACCTTCTGGTTGGGACCAAAATGTTTGCCGCCGTCCCGGCTGAATCCCGCGAAAACGTCATAGGCCTGAGTAAAATCACGCTTGTCCAACCACACGGCGGCAACGCCGTCCTTACCGTACGGCGCCAGCGCCACTCGCGCCACGCCCGTTCCTTTACCATAAACCGTTGACCGCGGCGGGGGTTGCTCGTTAAGTACTTTGGGGTCAGTAAAGCGTCCGGCGTCGGCGGCATGACTGTAAAGCAAGACCGTGTGGCCGCGACGCCGGTCTTCCCAGACCACCACCACGCCTCGACCGGTCACCGCAACGGAGGGATAAAACTGGTCTGCCGCGGGAGGGCGTCCGTCGACCAAACGGACCTTACCGATTTGTAACGGTTTATCAGGGCCGTTGAGAATCAATTGCGCGATGCGGACATGGGCAAAGCGCCCTCGGCGTTCCGTCCAGACAGCAAAAATCTTTCCGGTGGTGGAAACGGCGAGACTGACCTGGCTCGCCTCATGCGCCGCAAGTCTCTGTGGCGGCGAGAACTCGGCGCTGTCGCCGACACGAACCCAAACGCCGCCATCCTGCTCCCACGCCATGATGAACCTTCCCTTGCCGAGCGAAGCGATCACGGGCTCGTAGGCCGACTTGCCGGTGCTCACCCTGCGCGTACCGGTAAACGCGGAGGCCTCAAGGGATTTGGTTGCTAGATAAACCTGGGGAGACCCGTTGCGATTGTCCTCCCAGATTACCCCCACCGTCTTGCCCGATACGGCAATATTTTTCCGTCCGGAAGATTCAATATGATGGAATATCCCTTTGCCCTGCGCCGGCGTCACCTCCACCGGCGAAGTAAATTCCCACGGCGCCGCCCAGGAAAGCTGCACAAAACCGCCGAGCAGGAAGGCCAACGGCAACCGCCTCACGGATTCTCCGAGAGGAATTGCTGGATGTCCTGGGTTTTGTACAAGCCACCGTACACAAAGCGGTCGTAGTCATTGAAATCCTTGACGGTCTGAATGCCGGAAACCTTGAAGATGAGCCGGCCGTCCGGTTCCAGATAGGCGAACAACGGCGTAGCGAAGGCCCTAAGGCGCACGCCCAATTCCATTTCCGTGATGCGCTCGCCGCTGGGAAGCGTCAGCCGTCGGCCGCTTTCGGCATCCACGTAGACCAGTACATAGTGGCTGATATATTTCCGTCGCAGCCGGGGGTCGGAAAAGGCCTCCTTGTTGGTTTTCTCGCACCAGCCGCATCCTTCGCGCCCGAAATAGAGAAAAATCTTTTTGGATTCCTGCCGCGCCAGCCGCAAGCCTTCGTCATAGGAAAGAAAGGGATACTTATCCGGCGGGCCGGCCTGGGCGACCGCCGCCATGGCGAAAAAAACGACGCCCGTAAACAAAGAACGCATGAAAAACATGCCTACCGATCTCGCTTCACGGTGTTGGGGCCCTGTACAATTTGCAATGTTAGGCTGATGCTCTCAAACTTATACTATTATTAAATTATAGTCTGCGCGTATAACCATGGTAAATCTCGGTCAACTGGCCAATACGGTACAGAAGAACTGTCATATCTCCGATGCCAGGTATGCGGGCGACTACTCCCTTTGCATCTTTCTCCTCAAAATGCGCGAATTTTATCGGTGGGAGAATGGCATCCCCCTGACGCGCACCCTGCCGAAAGAGGAAGTGGGCGAGTGGCTCCAGGAACGCGAACAAATGTGGAGCCACCTCGAATCCAGCCCCTTCGAACCTCTCCCCATGGAGAAGGGCGCCTTCGATCCCTTTGACGTTGAATCGATCAACAGCGAATTAATTCCCCAAGGCTATGTCTATAGCGGCGGTTATGGCCGTCTCAGCAAACCCCACTTTTTCCTTGGGGATCTGCTGAAAAAAGAAACGCGCGACGGCTTCACGATCTATATATCGTCTTGCGAATACGCCCGCGACCTGGCGGCGCCGCCGGCCATGCTTCAGGGAAAAACCATTTACCTGCGCCGGGAATCGGTGCGCCGTTTTCTGTGGGAAAAAATCGATGAGTGGAGCTGGAATCGGAAAAACGACGCCATGGAACGCGCCCTGGCGGACTATAAATACCATGTCGACATGGACGCGGCGCTTGATCAAATGACGGTAAACGAGTCGGAAGCCATGATCTTGCATGAACTGGGAGAAGGCCGGGCAGGCGAGCTTCTCGGCGAGGAGTGGAACCAGATGCTTACCGTCCTTTCCCGCTCCAAGGCGGAAATAATGGCCCGAGCGGTTCGCGATATCCTCGCTGACTGTATTTCCACCCTGCCCAGTCTCATTGAAAGCGAGAAGACAGCTTCACTGCACTTTTATTTCGCCAATTTCGGCGGCATGCGCAAACACCTCTTCCCGGAAATTTTGGATGCCTACCGCCGCTGGGCAAACGAACGGGATCTGAGACCGCTGCGCCGACTCGTTTCCACCGGTAAGTCTCGCTGGCTTGAGACCGCCCACGCTATGCTCGAACTACACAAAAAAGACGGTAAAAATGCCGGCGCCTCTATCGAACGTCTGCTGGAGAAGGAACCGATTTAACATCTTTTCTACAACCCGGAGACAGGGCTGCGGGTTTCCGGAAAATACAAAAATGAAATTGAATTTTATTGTTGACGAAAAGACATATTTAATCGATGTGTCGCAAGACATATTGGAAAACGGAGAAGAATTCTTCCAGAAAATGGACCGCGACATGGATCGCGGATGGCAAATGAGCCGCGAGTTTATTGAGAACCCGAGCAGGATTAACCGCTGTCAGATTGCCGCGGATAAATTGCTTAATTCCCTGAGTACAGGTAACGAAACCATGATCATGCTCATGGCGGGCTACATCCTGAAACGCCTACCCGGCACAACAAAGGTGATAGTCGATACCCACGGCGAGATGCTTAATACGGAAATAATTTTTGAAGAAAAGCCCGATGGGGCCGGCATGCATCAAATTCCTTCCGTAAAACAGAGCACGAACGCGCGACAAACTTCAAGGGCGATGACCAAAATGGAGGCTATGGAACAGGCCGGCAAAGAAGTGGCAAAAGTCTACAAGGTCGGCAAAAATTACCGCTATGCCGTGTTGAACCGCGATACCGGTGAATGGATCGAATCGCCTCTTATGGAAAGCGAAAAAGAGGCGCATGAACACAGAATGAAAGCCTTCAAACAACGTTTTGACGAGTTACTGGCATCAAAAGACTAGCGGCACGCCGAATCGCGTCGCATCTCCGCATATACTCTCTGTTTCCGGAAACCTCAGGCGTCATCTGACGCACGTCGCACACAGTCTATGAGACTGTCTCGCTGAATGGGATAGAAAAGCGCATCAAAGACGGAGAAACGCGTGCGGAGTTGTTCCAGGTGATGACGGTATTCCCGCTCAAGAAATACGATAACTTTGATATCCGGATGTCCGTTCTGCAACCGGGCGAGCAGCGGCTCAAGGTTACTGATGCGGTCTCCGTATTTCGGCCCGAAATTGAATTCCGCTAAAATGATGTCCGGCTTAAGCGGGTCCAGAAGCGCCAGCGCCTTGCGCATGGATTTCGCCACGACCACATCGCAACCCACCTCGGCAAGTTCACCGGAATAGATCGGGTATCCCCCTTGCTCGACGATGCATAACAGGGTTCTTTTGGTCACGGATCAGATGCCTTTATCGTTTGACGCGTCCTGAGACCGCATAAGATAATCAGAAACCGACGAAATTTCATGTACCGCGTAATGTGTATCGGCGCCATACGCAGATAAACCTTTGCAATGAAAGAAATCAAGCGCTACAGCTTTATATACGAAATCGAAAATGCGCTCTCGCCCGAAACCTGCCGGGAGATGATACGCCGGTTCGAGGCCAATAAGGACCAACAATATCCCGGACGCATCGGTCAAATACAGGTTGAGGAACGTAATATAAAAAAATCCACGGACCTCAGGATCAGCGGCCGTCCGGACTGGCGGGACATCGACAAAATACTGGTCGAGTCACTCGCGGATGCATTCAACAAATTCGGACAGATGTTCCCATTTTTCGCCGCAAACTCCTTCAAGGATATGGGCTACAACATGCAGCGCACCCTCCCCGGCGAGTACTATCAC
>WGFP01000131.1 GCA_015492195.1 Acidiferrobacterales bacterium | reverse complement strand
TTGTTGCAGAGCAAAAGCCGTGGGCCCCGTGGCAAAGCCGGAAATGAGCCCGATCCGTTTTCCGGCGTCGACCCGCAGCGGGAAATGGCGCACGACAAAATGGGCCACGGTAAAACCATTGATTTCTACAGGAACACGAAAACTTCCCACGGGCGGGTCACCCTGCCACTGGAGCTCCAGTGTATCCACCACAAAGGCTCCCTTGCTGGCAAGCCGGAAGGGAACTCCCGGAGAGCTCACATAATCGTGTTTGATTTTTGCGGTATCCCGCACGCTGTCGCGGGAATTGTTTTGCATCCGGATGACCAGCCGGGCATCGGGCGTTTTCCGCACGATGGGAGTCAGCACTTCTGTGACGAATTTCGGCGCAAACGTTATGGGAACCTTCTGACGGTACAGAAAATTTTCGCTACGGTCATTGCTGCGCTGAATCAAGAAGAAAATCAGATTGAAATCCGGATGGGTATCATCCTGTCCATAAAGCGCCTGCGGAACGGTATAATTGAGCTCTGAGGGGGTAAGAATGCGGTAGGCCTGATTCAACTCCAGGTCGAATCGTTTGTCGGTAGATTCGTTGATGATCCAGTTGGCATCCAGGCCGAAGTAAATCACGGTTTGATTGGCGTTGTTGATGTTTTTTACCTCTTCAATGGTCAAATAGGTGAGCTGCCGGTTCGTCAGGCAGGTATCGCTGATGGAATAGGCAGCCGTGATGCCGCGCACGGCACAGCGGAAATTTTCGATTCCGATGTTCCAGCGCAGCAAGGAACGGATTTCACGGGCCTGCAGCCGGAAGCGTTGGGCCAGCTTTAAATTGATGGAATCCAGCACCGTTACAAAATGCGGCAGTGCGGCGTCGATCTTCCCCTCGCGCACCTGGCGGGTAATGTAGGTTATCTCATCGTAAATCCATTGCAGCCGCGGGCTCGGGATTTTTGGATATCCTTCAAATAAGGACGAAAAGGTTCCGCCGGGACGGGGATAATGGAGCCGGTAGTGTGCCGGAGCATCGGCATGGAAAAAGGCTCGCTGCCGGGCCAGAGAACGGTAAGCTTTACCGGCTTCAACGGCCATCTGCTGGTAGCTCACCTTCCAGATCGGATGCTTCTGATCCACCGGGGCGCTTTTCCCTTCCTCATTCTCCCCGGCCTGGACAAAGACGCGGTCTACGCGCCAGTAATCCTTTTGAGGATGGTCATTTCCGGCTTCAGCCGGTCGCAGATCGCGGATCACCCATGTAAGGTCGGCGAGCAAACAGTCTAGTATGGGATTTTCAGGGGAACGGCGATCGCGGGTGAGCAAAATGACATCCGGCTTGTAATCCAGGATCAGGCGTTTCAGACGGGCGCGCAGGGTATCCGCGGGCCAGTAGGTGCGCACGGCGGCCGTGTCCCGTGCCGCTACCACGTGCGGCAGATTCAAGAAATAGACATCCCCGCCAATGCGTTTGAGCGCCGCCTTGGCCTCGTTGCGGCGCCGGGCACCAGCGTAAGGCGGATACAGGGGCTCTTCGTCTTGATCACCGCCCTCGCCGTTGGAAAGAAACGCCGCCATGATGGTGGCCCCTCTGGCCATCCTGGCATAGGCCAGCGTCGCCAGGTCTTCAAAACCCGGCTCCGGTGCAATGTTCAAAACTTTAAAATCATTCAGCAAATCCAGGGTATATTGGTGCAGGGCCGCGTCTCCGGTTTGTGGAAAAAAATCCGGCGGCATCGTGGCCTTTTCGCAAGAAGTCAGCAACACAACACCGAAGGTTACCGCAAGCCGGAAAAGAGAAGCACACACCGTCAGAAGATTCGCTCGATTGTTTTTCATGATCTGCCACTCATCGTTGCTCGGGTTAGGGGGTTTCCGGAATCATAAAAAAGGGCTGCCCGGAAATGGACAGCCCTTTGGGAAAATCCGTTTTGCGTCATACGCTTAGAAACTCAGCTTCAGGGTAAACATGGAGTTGGCGTCGAAGTACTGGACCGCGCGGTAGGCGTAATCGATGGTGATATCGACGCCCACGGTGGAGTAGAACAGCCCGAGTCCGAAAGTGGGGCCGAAAATTTGCTCGTCGTCGGCACCGGTGGGCGACATATCCACACCGCCCCGGGCGAAGAATTTGGCCTTGCCCATGGTATAGCCGAACTCTCCACCGACACGGTAGCTGTCCAGTCCCAGGTTGTTGTTGACGAAGCTGGAACTAATCATGTAGTTCATTTCTTCGCCGATGTTCTGGGACCACGCCAATCCGATTTCCACCAGCGACGGCAATTCGAAGGAGGCGGGGACGCTCTTGTAGAACTGTTCCGGTCGCCGACCTTCCGATGAAGTGGCCCGGCGCAACAACCCGGTGCCATCGAAAGACATCTGCGGCCCGATGTTCTTCAGGGCCACGCCTAAATGCAGCCCCTTGAAGCCGGCCACATTGTGATACTGCACGCCGATATCGATGGCCACGGCGGAGCCGGTCACACGTTCGATCTTTTCGGAAATCAGCTTCAGGGTTCCGCCCGCGGTAATGGCGTCGGTAAAGGCGCGGGCGTATGAGACCCCGAAAACGATGAACGCGGGCGAGAAGGTACGGCCGAAGCGGCCTTCCGGGTCGTCGTTGGTGGTCAGGGGGATGCTGCCAAAATCCAGGCTTTTGATGCTGACACCAACGGCACCAAAGCCGCCGAAATCGACCGCCACGGCGCCGTAATTCACCTGAATGCCACCGATATAGGACATGGTGCTGAACAGGCCTTCAGCAGCGGCCTCGATGCGGCCCAGGCCGGCGGGGTTCCAGTAGATCGCATCCGTTCCCATGGTGGTGGCGATGGATGCGCCGCCCATGGCCAGGTCGCGCGCACCCACCGGGATCAGGAGCTCGGTCCCTGCCGCCGTACCGATGCGCTTGTTCAGCACATCGGCGGTTTCTTGCGCCGGCAGCTCACCGACTATGGCCGCCATCAGCACGAACGCAACAAACACGCTTATATATCTCATCGCAAAGTCTCCTTGTCATGTTTTGGTAACCCTTAAACTGTGGCTTTAGAAAATATCCAGGATTTCTTGTTCCTGAATAATCGCTAACTTCAGCACCTTGGTCATGCCTAACTCAGGCATATCCACATGTGCAATGTACATACCGCTTGCCACAGGTATTCCGCTATGGTTCAGCAGGTCCCAACGCAGGAATTGAGAAGGATCATCCTTCTTCAGCGTCCGGACGAGCTGACCGCCTAAATTGAAGATCCGGATCGTGACCTTCTGCGGCAAGTTGTTGAAGGTCACAAAACGGGACAGGCGGTTGACCTCGGCCGGGTTGAATGCGTAGTAGGGGTTGGGGAACACACCGACGTTCTCAGCACTCTTTCTGGCCAGAGCCTGAGATTCTTCCGGTGCTGGAACCGTATAGCGGAATACATCGTTGGGCGTATTCGGCCTGGTCGGATAGAGCCGCATCACATTCTCATCCGTCCACGGATTGGTATTGCGCCGTGCCCAGGTCGCCCAATACATAACCGGTTGCGGGCCCGTAATGAGCTCAACCTGATATTCCGGATTCGGGGTTTCGCTGTAATCGGCGTCAAAGATAAACAGCCATTCCCGCGGACCGGAACTGGAGACATTGTTGGCGTCCTGATAGAAGGGCGGCCAGTATTTGCCGTCCACCAAACCGCCTTCTACATTGTTCTCGAGGAATCCCACTGCCAATCGCCGCGGCGGATCGGCATCAATGTCGTACACGGCCAGCGGTACGCTCTTGTTGAAATCCTGATAGGAGTAGCCGCCTTCCGCATTGATAATGTATGGGGCGAATTCCGGCTTGGCCGGTGGTGCGGCAAACCGGCGGCCATAACGATAGGCGTAGGATACATTTTCCTGGTTCGGATCAAAGTTGCCGTCGGCGTCCACATTGGCAAAGCGGATCTCCACGGCTTT
>WGFP01000130.1 GCA_015492195.1 Acidiferrobacterales bacterium | reverse complement strand
GTATTTTCTTGGGTCCCCGTAGATGCAGCCGAGCATCGCAGCCGGAGGAGGATAAGCTCGAAGAGTGCGCGCAGGGATGCGCGCACGAGCCAGCGGGACAGGGATGGCCCGTCTGGCGAGCCCGACTGAGGCGAGAAGCGCAGGGAACCCGACCACTAAGGGTTTTAGTGGTCGGGCAAATCTTCGGGGCGTCTTTCTTTTTGGTGACTTTTTCTTGGACGAGCAAGAAAAAGTCACCTGCTGCCGGTCAGCCACCGGCAAATTAATTAGTAGAACACAATAATTTTTATGTAAGTTAATAAGGCGACGGTGCGTTCCCCGGACGGGTTTTGAAAAATTTCAGCGTCCACATGTATTGCTCCGGCATTTCGCGGATGCCCTGTTCCAGCTCCCGGTTCATGCGCGCGGCGTCGGCCGCCCGGTCGCCAACTGGAAAATTGCTAAGCGCCGGTTTGAAAATCACTTCATAGCCCCGGCCGCCCGGCAACAATCGCGTGAAACAGGGAATCACCGCGGCGTCGGTGAGTTTTGCCAGCCTTCCCAGGGTGGTGAGGGTGGCGGTCGGCACGCCGAAAAAGGGAACGAACGTCGATTGCCGCGGGCCGAAGTCTTCATCCGGCAGATAGTAAAATGCCATGCGTTGCTTCAGGCCGCGAATAATCGGCCTCAGCCCCTGGCTTCGCTGCAACAGCTGGACGCCAAAACGCATGCGCGCCTTATTCAACAACCAATTCCCCACGGGATTGCGCTGCAACTTCTTCATCGAAAACGCCGGGCGCAGCATTGCGCCGCCGCCGCCAAAATTCATGCCGACGCAATGTGGCGCAAGCAGGATGATATTTTTTCCTTGTTCAACAAGTTTCTGGTAATGCTCAAGACCGGTGAACTTGGTTTTGCTGAGTATCCGGCGCTTGGACGCCCACGCCAGAAACCCCAGGTCCATGTAGCTTTGCCCCATTACCTTAAAATGGCGATGAAGCAATTGCCGGCGCTCGCGCTCGCTCATTTCCGGAAAACACATCGCCAGATTCACGCGCGCGATATGGCGGCGCTTGGCATTCACGGCATACATGAGCAGTCCGAGTCCGGCCCCGAGCATGCGGCAAACCCCAAGCGGCAGGAATGCGCAGGCGCGCAACAACAACAATGTCAGCCAGGACGACCAATAGCGCGGCGCGAAACTTTCTTTCCCGAGTTTCAGGGTATAAAAGTCAAGGGTTTGCGCCGTCCGCGGGGGATGGATTTTTGTTTCGCGTAAGTGATTCATCAGGACATCGCCCGCGCCGCAGCAAACACTGGTGAAAAACCGACGGGCCGGTGGGATTATAGCCTCGGCCGTCGGCGATCACCCATATAACTGGCGCCGTCTTGCCGACCCCATTCCCGATCAATCGGCGGCGCTGGCGTTCCATCGCGGTTCCAGCCGGGCGCCCCGAATCGCGATTTAAGACAACGCGGGGCAATATCCTGGCAGGGGGCTTTGGATATCAAATCGTCCAGGCGGGACAGATGCCCCCTGAATTATGTCAATATGGGAAAACCTATGCCATATTTCGTTAATAACCGCCATAAAAAGTAAATATTTCCCACATATTGGAAAATAACCGGATTATTTTGCTTTCATGAGCTATTTTTACATAAAATTTATTATTGATAAGGATTTTCCGGATAAATAAACGGATGTGGGATTAATATAATCATTTATTCTAAATACATGGGGGTTTGTAGGAAAAATTATGCATATATCCCCCGTTTTGGTCACCAAAAACCATTCGGCATGTCCTGCATTAACTTAACCTAAAAATGCCACGACCCGTTTGAAAAGCGATTTATAGAGAACGGGAGGGCTTTCGGATACGCCGTCCATAACCTCGTCCCTTCCCGCGCGATGACGGAATGTGCGACGGACCGTGTTGGGGGGACCAACTGCGTCCCGGCCCGTGACCCGGCCGCGCGCTACAATAGGGTATTGACCGGATCGTTGACGGCATGATGCGCAAATCCGAATGCAAAAATCCATAAAGCAACCAAAGGTCAATGATCAAGGTGAAGACAACGGATTGCTTTAAGCCTGTTTTTCAGCGGTTTTAAGTGAAATCGCTTCCTGATCTTGTTAGACTTCCGCCATATTTTTTCACGATCACACGTCAAAAAAGGAATTTAAAAACCATGCCGGACACTTATCTCTTTACCTCGGAATCGGTTTCGGAGGGCCATCCGGACAAGGTCGCCGACCAGATTTCCGACGCCATCCTCGACGCCATCCTTACCCAGGACATCCACGCGCGCGTCGCCTGCGAGACCCTGGTCAATACCGGCATGGTGGTGATCTCCGGGGAAATCACCACCACCGCCTGGGTGGACATGACCGAGATCGTCCGCGGCACCATCAAGCGCATCGGTTATGAGGCCTCCATGGGCTTTGACTGGCAGTCGTGTGCGGTGTTGACTGCGATCGATAAACAATCTCAGGACATCGCCCAGGGCGTGGACGAGGGCAAGGGGTTGGACCTGGACCAGGGCGCCGGCGACCAGGGAATGATGTTCGGCTACGCCACGGACGAAACCGACGTGTTGATGCCCATGCCGATCACGCTCGCGCACCGCCTGGTCAGGCGCCAGTCCGAGGTGCGCCACGCCGGCAAGCTCTTGTGGCTGCGGCCCGACGCCAAGTCGCAGGTGACCGTGCGTTACGAAGACGGCAAACCGGTGGGCATCGACACCATTGTGTTGTCCACCCAGCACGCGCCGGACATTGAACACGCCCAGCTCAAAGAGGCCGTGATCGAGGAAATCATCAAACCGGTGCTGCCGCAAGAATGGCTCACGAAGGACACCAAGTATCTGGTCAACCCGACGGGGCGTTTCGTCATCGGCGGGCCGGTGGGAGACTGCGGCCTGACGGGCCGTAAGATCATCGTCGACACCTACGGCGGCATGGCGCGCCACGGCGGCGGCGCGTTTTCCGGCAAGGATCCGTCCAAGGTCGACCGCTCGGCCGCCTACGCCGGCCGCTACGTCGCCAAGAACATCGTTGCCGCCGGCCTGGCGCGGCGTTGCGAGGTGCAGGTGGCCTATGCCATCGGCGTCGCCAAACCGCTTTCCATCCACGTCGACACCTTCGGTACCGGGCGCCTGCCCGATGACCGGATCGCACAGCTGGTGCAGGAACACTTTGACCTGCGTCCCAAGGCCATCATCCAGAACCTCGACCTGCTGCGCCCCATCTACACCCCGACCGCGGCCTACGGCCACTTCGGGCGCACCGAGGAAAGTTTCACCTGGGAACGCACCGACAAGGCCGACGTCCTGCGCGACGCGCTGGGACCCAAGGCCGTCAAAAGCCAAACCGCTTCTTAAATTTCAAAAATATTCAGGAACCTCTCATGAGTCGACCCGTTGAACATTTAAATCCGGATTACAAAGTCGCCGACATCACGCTTGCCGAGTGGGGCCGCAAGGAAATCGCCATCGCCGAGACCGAGATGCCGGGGTTGATGGCGCTGCGCGAGGAATACGCGGGCAAGCAACCCCTGAAAGGCGCGCGCATCGCCGGCTGCCTGCACATGACTATTCAAACCGCGGTGCTCATCGAAACGCTGATCGAACTGGGCGCCGAGGTGCGCTGGTCGTCGTGCAACATCTTTTCGACCCAGGACCATGCCGCAGCGGCCGTCGCCGCCGCCGGCGTGCCGGTGTTCGCCTGGAAAGGGGAAACCGAAGAGGAGTTCTGGTGGTGCATTGAGCAGACCATTTTCGGTCCGGATAACTGGCGCCCCAACATGATTCTCGACGACGGCGGCGACCTGACGCTCGCCATGCACGAAAAACACCCCGAGCTTCTCGAAGACGTGCGCGGCATTACCGAGGAGACCACCACCGGCGTGCACCGCCTGTACGAAATGACGAATAACGGCACGCTGCGCGCGCCCGCGTTCAACGTCAACGATTCGGTCACCAAATCCAAGTTCGACAACCTCTACGGCTGCCGCGAGTCGCTGATCGACGGCATCAAGCGCGCCACCGACGTCATGGTCGCGGGCAAGATCTGCGTGGTGTGCGGCTACGGCGACGTCGGCAAGGGCTGCGCCCAGGCCTTCCGCGGCATGGGCGCCACGGTGTGGCTGACCGAGATCGATCCCATCAACGCCCTGCAGGCGGCGATGGAAGGTTACCGCGTGGTCACCATGGACGAGGCGGCGCCCGCAGGCGACATCTTCGTCACCGCCACCGGCAACGTCGACGTCATCACCCATGAACACATGCAGGCCATGAAACACGAGGCCATTGTGTGCAACATCGGACATTTCGATTCCGAGATCGACATCGCCGGTCTCAAAAAGTACAAATGGGAAAACATCAAGCCCCAGGTGGACCACGTGATCTTTCCCGACGGCAAGAAGCTGATCGTGCTGGCGGAGGGGCGCCTGGTGAACCTGGGCTGCGCCACGGGACATCCGAGCTTCGTCATGTCGGCGTCCTTCACCAATCAGGTGATCGCCCAGATCGAGCTGTGGAACAATCACAAAAAATACGAAAAGAAAGTGTACGTTCTGCCCAAACACTTGGACGAGAAGGTGGCGCGGCTGCATCTGAAAAAAATCGGCGCCAAGCTCACGAAACTGACGCCCAAGCAGGCCGAGTACATCGGGGTGCCGGTGGACGGGCCCTACAAGCCGGATTATTACCGTTATTGAGGTGAGGAGAAAAGTGTGAGGGGTAAGGGGTAAAAGAGGGTTCGTCCTCCCCGCCTCTTAC
>WGFP01000129.1 GCA_015492195.1 Acidiferrobacterales bacterium | reverse complement strand
GGTGCATGACGACCTGGATCTGCCGCCGGGGGTCGTGCGCTTGAAGCGGGGCGGTGGCGACGGGGGGCATAACGGATTGATCGACCTGATTCAGAAACTCGGTTCCGCGGATTTCGCCCGCCTGCGTATCGGGATCGGTCATCCGGGGTCGAGCGCGCAGGTCGTGTCTTACGTTTTGAAAAAGGCGCCCCCCGCCGAACAGACCCTGATCGATGCCGCCATCGGCGCCGCCAAGGCGCAAATACAAAACATTGTGCACGGCGAATTTCAGCGCGCGATGAATGTCCTGCACACGCATTCGAAATAAGCGAACAGAAATTCAATTCATTCCTGTTAATCCTGTCCATTCTATGTTTTTGAGGTTTACCAATGGGATTTAAGTGCGGCATTGTGGGGCTGCCCAACGTGGGCAAATCCACGCTGTTTAACGCCTTGACCGCCGCCTCGATCCCGGCGGAAAACTATCCCTTCTGCACCGTCGATCCGAACGTCGGCATCGTCGAGGTGCCGGACCCGCGCCTGCGGCGCATCGCCGAAATCGCCAAGCCGCGCAAGGTCGTCCCGACGGTCATTGAATTCGTGGACATCGCCGGTCTGGTGGAAGGCGCCGCCAAGGGAGAGGGGTTGGGCAACAAGTTTCTCGCCCACATCCGCGAGGTGGACGCCATCGCCCATGTGGTGCGGTGTTTTGAAGACACGAACGTGGTTCACGTTTCCGGGCGCATCCAGCCGTTGGCCGACATCGAGGTCATTCATACCGAGCTTGCGCTCGCCGACCTTGCCACCGTGGACAAGGCCATCACTCGTGCAGAAAAGGCCGCAAAGAGCGGCGACAAGGAAAGCCTCAAGCTGTGTGATCTATTGGAAAAGGTTCGCGAACACTTAAATGCCGGCCGGCCGGTGCGCTCCCTGAAGCTGGATAAAAAAGAGGCGGCGCTGTTAAAGCCGCTGTGCCTCCTCACCAGCAAGCCCTCCATGTACATCGCCAACGTCAGCGAGCGCGGTTTCAGCGATAACCCCTATCTCGACCAGGTGAAGGAGCTTGCCAAAGGCGAAGGCGCGGTGGTCGTACCCCTTTCCGCGGCGATCGAGGCGGAGCTGGCTGACATGAACGAGGAGGACAAGCAGGCGTTTCTCGCCGACATGGGCCTGGAGGAACCGGGCCTGAACCGGGTGATCCGTGCCGGCTACGCGCTGTTGGGCCTGCTGACCTTTTTCACCGCCGGTCCGAAGGAGGTCCATGCCTGGACCGTGCGCGCGGGCGCCACCGCGCCCCAGGCCGCCGGGGTGATCCACACGGATTTCGAGCGCGGATTCATCCGGGCGGAGGTGATCGCCTACGACGACTACATCCGGTTAAACGGCGAGCACGGCGCACGCGAGGCCGGAAAATTGCGGCTTGAGGGCAAGGACTATGTGGTCCAGGACGGCGATGTGATCCACTTCCGGTTTAATGTCTAAGGAACGTCTAATTAATTCATGTAGTGTCATTCCCGCGAAAGCGGGAATCCAGTAACCGATTGATTTTCCTGTACTGGATTCCGGCTCTCCGCTACGCTATGGCCGGAATGACGAATTAAACAGAGGTTCCCTAATTCAAGCAGTGGCAAGTTCCAAGTAGCAAGATTCAAAGATTCTCGTTTTTTCTTGCCACTTGAGACTTGCAACTTGATACTGATATCTTGACTTTATATAGGCCGAAAATTCAAAATGCGCCCCCTGTTCGTACAGGGCGGATACCTGCCCAATATGGCTATGTAGCTCAGCTGGTTAGAGCGCGGCACTCATAATGCTGAGGTCGGTGGTTCAAGTCCACCCATAGCCACCATTTTTTCTGCTTTCGGACGTTTGGATTTTCCGGGAAGGGTTGGGAAGCGCTTCACAGTGCCCTTCGGGAGCATGCGCCGAATGGTAAGAATCCTTGAGGCAGGCGATGTGGTAACGGTGGTGCTCGTGCACGAAGACAAGGCCGGATTCACAACTCTCGATTTGACAATGGTATTGATTAATTGTAGCTTATAAGCTACATTATTGAGATCAGGGAATATCTCACTGCCGACGGCAAATCACTGTTTGCGGAATAGTTGCTAGGGCTGCGTGACCGCCAGACGAGAGCGCGGATTCTGGTAAGGCTAAATCGCATACGCCTCGGCAACTTCGGTGACTGCAAGCCCGTGGGGGAAGGCGTTTTCGAGTTGAGGATGACATTTGGCCCAGGCTATCGGGTTTACTTCGGCCGTGAAGAGGAAACGGTGGTTTTGCTCTTGTGCGGTGGTGATAAAAGTACACAACGTAAAGATATCGAACAGGCCAAACGGTTTTGGAACGAATACCAGAGTAGAGACAATGGCTAAAAGCAGAGCTTACGACGAAACGCTGAAGCAAACGTTGACCGATCCAGAGGAAGCGGCGGAATACCTTAACGCGGCCCTGGAGGAGGGCGATCCGGCGGCGTTGCTCCTTGCGCTCAAAGACGTGACCAACGTCCACGGCGGCATGGCAAAGGTTGCGGAAGCGGCGAATCTGAACCGCGAGAGCATGTACCGCATGCTGTCGGAAAACGGCAACCCCCGGATCAGCAGCTTGGACGCACTGTTACATGCGCTGGGTCTGCGACTGGCAATAGCCCCCGACAAATCGCGGCCCACCTCGGTGGCCTGAGCGTTTTCTGTGCATAATCAAATACCCTCCCCTTTCTCCTCGCTACTTGCCACTCGTAACTCGCTACTAATCTCCCTCACCCCTCACTCTCCTTATCTGCTACCATTTCCCCCAGAAAATTAAGGGATTAGGGAAAGGTTTGTAATTCCGCAAAGACTAGACCGATGAAAGCAAACTTGACCCCATTAAATGGTTCCATGGCTAGCCATGTGAGCCATATAACAGACTACCATGCTAAGCTTTTCGCTCACGAGCTGAGCAGACGGCATTCCGTAGCGGATGCCGAAAAGCTGGCGGGTACGTTGCTCGATGCGCAGGTGGATCTGAACCCCCATCAAGTCGAAGCCGCCCTGTTTGCCTTCAAGTCACCCCTATCCAAAGGGGCGATTCTCGCAGACGAAGTCGGGCTGGGTAAAACCATTGAGGCTGGTCTTGTCCTGGCCCAAAAGTGGACCGAGCGGAAACGACGAATTCTCATCATCACGCCGGCGAACCTCCGTAAACAATGGTCACAGGAGATCGAGGAAAAGTTCTTCCTGCCAACCATGATCCTGGAGGCTAGAAACTACAACAAGATGATCAAGGACGGCGTGCGCCGTCCCTTCGAACAAAAGGCGCTGGTCATTTGTTCCTTTCAGTTCGCTGCACGCCATGCCGATGAGCTCATGGTCACGCCGTGGGATTTGGTGGTGATCGATGAAGCGCATCGTCTACGGAACGTTTACCGGCCAGACAATAAAATCGGCAAGGCACTCAAGGGTGTACTCGCAAACGCACCCAAAGTGCTACTGACCGCCACGCCGCTGCAAAACTCCCTGATGGAGCTTTACGGACTTGTCAGCATTATCGACGATTACACTTTCGGGGATGCGAAGAGCTTTCGCAGTCAGTACGCACGTCTTACAGGGGAGTCGCTATTCAACGAACTGAAGGATCGTTTGGCCCCTGTATGCCAGCGCACGCTACGTCGGCAGGTCCTCGAATACATCCGGTATACCAATCGCATACCCATTACCCAGGAATTCGTTCCAACCGAGGACGAGCAGGCGCTATATGACATGGTATCCGATTACCTCCGCCGCCCCAGCCTGCAAGCACTTCCATCCAGCCAGCGTACACTGATGACGCTCATCATGCGCAAGC
>WGFP01000128.1 GCA_015492195.1 Acidiferrobacterales bacterium | reverse complement strand
TTGAAAAAGAGCAAGCATCTGGCGGACGTGCCGGTATTCGATGATCTGTCCGCTTTTGCGGACGCCCTGTTGTCGGACGGGCTTTCCCGGAATTGACGCGTGCTTATGCTGCGTTCGGCTGTTTTTAATCTGGTGATGTGGTTGTCGGTTTTCGTTTACGCGCCGATTGCGTTGCTCACCTTTCCTTTGCCGTTTAGGTGGCGCTATCGCGTTATCGCCCACTGGGCGCGATTTCATGTCTGGTTTCTGAAAATCCTGTGCCGCCTGGATTACCGCGTGGAAGGCCGCGAGCATCTGCCGGACGGTCCGGCGATCCTGCTGGCCAAACACCAATCCGCCTGGGAGACGCTCGCGTTTCAGGTAATTTTCCCGCCGCTGGTTTGGGTGCTGAAGCGTGAGCTGATGTGGATACCCCTGTTCGGCTGGGTGCTTTCACTGTTGCGGCCCATCGCCATCGACCGCGGCTCGGGGCGCAAAGCGGTGGAACAGGTGATCAACCAGGGACGCCGACGCCTGCAATCCGGTTTGTGGGTCGTGATTTTTCCCGAAGGCACGCGCATGGCGCCCGGGTGCCGCCGGCGTTACGGCATCAGCGGCGCGGTGCTTGCCTCGAGAACGGGTTATCCGGTGGTGCCCGTGGCGCACAATGCCGGTACTTACTGGCCGCGCCGCGGCTTTACGAAGCGCCCCGGCACCATCCGCGTGGTGATCGGGCCGGTGATACCAAGCCGCGGCAAGAGCGCCGAAGAGATCAGGCGTCAGACGGAGGATTGGATTGAAAACAAAATGCTGGAATTGGAGAGGAGTAACTAGTGTACTTTCCCGCAAGTAACTTTAAGTATTTCCACGTTGTGCAAGCGGAATCGTGTTCCAAGACACGCCGTAAATACGTCCCTGTAGGCTCGACGACGACTTCCCTGCCGCCGACGATCTTGTCACACGATTCCGCTTACGTCCTATCCACTAATGCAAAGTATTAATGGGGCATGACACTAGCAGCTTGTTAACAATATTTATTCAACAACCCGTTGGCCCTGCTTGGCTGAATTGGCAAGTAAGGCGAATTCGGCAAGGCTCAGGGTTTCCGCACGCCGCGTCGGATCAATCCCGAGCCCGGTAAAGGTTTTTGAATCGATCAGCTTCTTCAGGCTGTTGCGAAGGGTCTTGCGGCGCTGGGCGAAGGCCGTCGTCACGATTTTTGCAAAGTATTCAGGGTGCCGGACCGCAACCGGCGGTGTCGCATGGGGAACCAGCCGCACCACGCCGGATTGCACGCGCGGCGGCGGAGAGAAGGCCTTGGGCGCGACGTGGAACAGCCTCTCGACCCGGCAGCGCCACTGAATCATGACGCTGAGCCTGCCGTAGTCTTTGCCCCCCGGCGCCGCGGACAGGCGATCCACCACCTCTTGTTGCAGCATGAAGAGCATGTCCCGGATGCAATCGGCCTGGTCCAACAGGTGAAACAACAGCGGTGTCGAGATGTTGTAGGGTAGGTTACCGATCAGCCTCAACTTCTCTCCCGGCCGGCAGAGGGTGCGATAGTCAAACTTCATCGCATCGGCGTTGTGCAGAATCAGTTCGCCCGACTCCGCGTATTGCGCCTGCAGGCGCGCAATCAGGTCGCGATCCAGCTCCACGGCATGCAGCCGGTGGGTTCGCTTCAGCAGTTCCCCCGTAAGCGCCCCGCGCCCCGGCCCGATCTCAACGATCTGTTCTTCGGGCTGTGGGTCAAACGCATCAATGATGCGCGCCACCACCTCTTGATCCTGGAGGAAATGCTGGCCGAAGCGCTTTCTGAGACGATGCATGGGGAATGGACGGGATCAATAGGCTTCACAGGATTAAAACAAAAACCACCCGGCTTGTCTTAAAATCTTGTTAATCCTGTACATCCTGTCTATTTTTCTTAGAAAGTTTTATAGCCACTTTGAGCGCGGCATCGAGGCTCGACGGATCGGCCTTGCCGCTTCCGGCCAGTTCCAGCGCCGTGCCGTGATCCACCGAGGTGCGGATAAACGGCAATCCCAGGGTGACGTTGACGGCGCGTGCAAAGTCGTGACGTTTAAGCACCGGCAGGCCCTGGTCGTGGTACATGGCAAGCACGGCGTCCACGCCCTCTAGCTGGGAGGGAAGGAAGGCGGTGTCGGCGGGCACGGGGCCCCGCAGGCGCATGCCTTGGGATGAAAGCCGACGGATCACCGGAGCGATGACCTCGGCTTCCTCGCGCCCGAGGTAGCCCGATTCACCGGCATGGGGGTTGAGACCGCAGACGAGGATCGTGGGGTCCGGGATAGCGAATTTCTCTTGCAGGTCGCTGTGCAGGATCTCAAGGACGCCTGTTAAACATTCCGGCGTGATCCGCCGGCTGACCTCGGACAGCGGAATATGGGTGGTGGCCAACGCCACCCTGAGGCCAGGGCAGGTCAACATCATGACCGTCAGCCGGCGCCCGGAACGGGCCGCCAGAAATTCGGTGTGGCCGGTGAAAGGGATGCCGGCGTCATTGAGGACGCCCTTGTGCACCGGACCGGTGACCAGGGCGTCGAACTCGCCGCCCAGACAACCGTCGACGGCCGTCTCCAACGTCTTGATGACGTAAGAGGCATTGGCGGTATCGAGCCGTCCTGGCACGGCGTTGCCTTCTGATCGGACCGGCAGGATGGAGATCCCCTTTTTTGCATGACGCCGACCGCCCCATTCATCCAGGGTGAGCGGCAAATTCAGCTTGCGGGCGCGTTCCCGCAGCATGGCCGGGTCCGCGATCAGCACCAGGTGATACGCCGGCATTCTCTGCGCTATCACAATGCTGATGTCCGGTCCGATGCCGGCGGGTTCGCCGGGTGTCAGGGCAATGATAGAGGGGTTATTCATCCCGGGCAGCAGGCGCCGTGTTGCAAAAGAGGGTAATAAATGATCCGGACTCTACTTGCAGTTTGTTACTTGAGTCTTGCCGCCTATTTGGCGTCTTCCAGCAAGTATTCCACGTACGCGCTGTCGCGCAATTGCCGCAGCCACTGTTTATAGCGTTCGTCGGCCTTGCGTGCGTGGATCTGACTGCGCGCGTTGGCGCGCAGACGTTCCCGGCTGATGTCATGGCTGCGCCGTTCCAGCACCTGGATCAAATGCACCCCGAACGGAGACTCCGTGGGTTCGCTCAATTGATTGGGCTTAAGGGCGTTCATGACCTTTTCGAATTCCGGCACCAGTTGCCCGGGGTTGACCCAGCCGAGGTCGCCGCCGTTCGATGCCGAGGCCGTGTCCTCGGAATGCGCCCGGGCGAGGTCGGAAAAATCCTCGCCGTTTTCAATGCGTTCGCGAAGCAGAAGGAGTTTGTTTTTCGCCTCCTCGAGCGATTGAATCTCGCTTGGCCTAAGCAGGATGTGGCGCACGCGGGTCTGGATGACGGGTTCGGTTTGGGGTCCGCCGCGGCTGTCGTTCAGCTTAAGGATATGAAAGCCGTTCGGGCCGCGCAGAATCCCGCTGATTTCTCCCGGCCGCATCTTCCTCAGCGCGCTGAGAAACATCTCCGGTAACTGGCCCGCCTTTTTCCAACCGAGATCCCCCCCCTTCAGGGCCTCTTCGCCCTGGGAATGCGTCACGGCGGTCTGCGCGAAGTCGCCCCCCTGGCTGAGAGTGTCGTGGACGGCCTCGGCCCGTTTTTTCGCGGCCTGTATCTCCTCGGGCGAGGCGGATTCAGGAATGCCGATAAAAATATGTGAGATATGGTATTCAAGGTTGACGCTGGCGCGGTTTTCTTGATTCTCAAGAAATCTGTTGACCTCGCTGTCCGCCACCGTAATGCGGTTGTTGATTTCGCGATCCAGCAACTTCCGGATCGTAATTTGATCGCGAATCTGGTTGCGGTAAGCCGAGACGTCCAGGCCCTCCCGGTCCAATGCTTTGTAGAATTTCTCCGGCGTCATCTTGTTGCGTCGGGCGATGGTCTCGATTGCCTTTTCAACGTCGTTGTCGCTGACACGGATCCCGGTCTGGGCGGCGAGTTGAAGTTGGATACGTTCTATGATCATGCGCTCGAGCAGCTGTCTCCTGAGTACCGAATCGGGCGGCGTCTTGATTTTTTCGAGGACAAATTGTTTTTTGGTGTTCGTCAACCGGAAATTCAGCTCGGAATCGGTAATGACGTCGTTATTGACCACGGCGATAATCCGGTCGATATCGCTGATGGGCGCGGGTCGCTTGGCGGCCTCAAGCGGAGACAGCATGAGCGCGCACAACAAAAACAAAACCGTTCTCATAAGTACTTCTGGAAAAATGGCAAGCCGGCAATGTCACGCATGGGTTTCGAAAACTGTCGGGAGTATCGGTGTATATTATTTCGGAGCGCGAATAGCATAACATGAATACCCGGGATACAGGAGCAGTCCGGTGCCCGAGCGTAGGCTAGGGAGCTTGGGTTCCGGCTGCTTGCGCGGGTTGCGACGGAAAGGAGAATACGCTTTGTTTCAGCGGGCTTTGCGGGACGCTCCCGAGCGAGCTTAGGCCCGTCAATTCCAGCTGGAACATGACGGCCTTGACCTGCTCGCCGCCCACAAACCGGCGGCGCGCCGCCACGCGAACCGCCCAGCAGCAGGCGTTGTATTCGACGCCGACGTGACTGTCTATGTTGCGACGATCCCGCTGCGAATAGAGCGAACGGGCGCGGAAGGTCCAGCGCCCGTAAATCGGCCATTCCGTGGAGATGTCCGTCTGTTGAATATCGTTCCGAATGAACCGACGCCCGAAATTTATGATTTTGTTTCTCTCCGGCTGATACTGCACGTAGATGTTGCTTTTCCGGGTGACGCCGGCGTCCATGTCGCGCTGGATGTTGCCTTGCACGTACCAGTTGCCGGGAAGCCGGGCGGTGACCTCGGCCACGGTGTCGGAGGTGTTGCGGGTCACGGTGCCGGCCGGGAGGTTTACCCGGCGGTCGTCAAAGTAGTAAATCTGACCGATGCTGGCGCGCAGCCGCTCGGCCCCGTCTTCTGCGCCGATGAAGCGGGTGGTGAGCGCCAGCGTTGCCTGGTTGGCGTCCCCGACACGATCGCCCCCGCTGAAACGGTTGTCCCGGAACAGGTTGTTGAAACTGAGATCCACCTCGCCGGTGTCGAAATTGGGCAACGCGTCCTGGTTCTTGTGCGGGACATAAAGATAGTACAGACGCGGCTCCAGGGTTTGGACGAAGGTATTTTCTCCCCAGCGGACGTCGCGCTCAAAGAACAGCCCGCTGTCCAGGCTGTATACCCCGCGCGTCAATGAGGGCCTCGTGTCGCTCGTGCCGGACAGGTTGTATGAGATGTGTCTGAGGCCGATGCGTGGGGTGAAAAAACCGTAACTGTTGGACAACGGCAGGCTGACGGCGGGATTCAGATTCAGGCGCTTGCCGGTAATGCCGACGTCGCGGCTGAAATTGATCCATTCGCCGTCGAACTCATAACGCAGCCGATTCGGTGTGCTGGGCGCATTGGCCGACAGGGTCAGGTGCGGAAGCCTGGCGTAGGGGCGATCGATCGGGGCGATGGTCCGGTCCACGGTCTGGTAGTCGGAGGCGCGCGCGGCAAAGCTCCATAGGGATCCGCGATAATTGATCGCGGCATTCTGGGGGAGATGGGTCTGGCTGGTGACGCCCAAGTTGTCGCCGAAGTCATTGAGGTAGTCCTTGTCCGACACCCCTCGCAAATCGATATTGGCCGACCACTGCGGGCTGAAAGTCTGCCGATGCACGTAGGTGCCGGCGGCGCGGTTGTCCCCGTTCTTTTCATTGTCGTCCGCAAGGAATTCAAGCTCGAGCATGCCGCTGGAATTGCGCCCCAGGTAGCGGAATTCGTTTTGCACCTGCAGGCCGCGCTTGGAGAGAATCCGCGGGGTGATGGTGGCGTCGTAGTTCGGAGCGATGTTCCAGTAATAGGGCGCGCCGACCACGGTGCCCAGTTTGTCGGAACGGCCGAACTCGGGGATCAGAAACCCGGATTTGCGTTCTTTCGTGATGGGAAAACTCAAGTAGGGCAGATAAAAAATCGGCACTCCCTGGAAGATGACGCTGGCGTGACGCGCGGTGCCGACGCCCTTTTCTTCATCCAGCTCCAGCTCACGGGCCCTGAGAAACCAACTGTCCTGTCCGGGGGCACAGGTGGTGTAGCGCAGTTTGCTGAGCCGGGTCTTGTCACGCCCCTCGAAATCGATGCGTTCGGCGTCCCCCCGGGCCTGTTGGCGGCCCAGGGTATAGGTGCCCGGACCGGTGTAGCCAATGCGCGACTCGAGCTGCAAGTGCAGCTTGGGCGTGTGAAAGCTGTCGCCGGCGTCGTTTTCAAGTATGACGTTGCCGGCGGCATCCAGGGTGTCCGTGGTTTTGTTATAGAGAACCCAGTCGGCCTTCAGGCGTTGATCCGCGCGTTCGAATTCAACCCGGCCGGAAAATTCACTGGCCCCGCCTTGTACGGAGAGGATCTCGTCCGCGCGGATATGAATCGGCTGATCCCGCAAGGCTGCGGCAGGCCGGGCCGGGGCGATGACTGGGCTGACCTGCGGACAGGCCTCCGCTCCCGAGGCCGGGACGGGATAATGCAGGCCCAAGACGGCGACAGCGACCAGAACCGGTGTAAGGTATGGGCTGCAGGCTTGTGAAATGAGGGTTCGAGGTGGCATTGTTTTGTTATGTCGGGCATAAAATTGCATAGAATACCTTAGTCATCAAGTTTTGCCCGGGATGACGGGCATCTGTCACAGCAACCAAGGATAATATTGGATAACCGATTTAAAGCGCTTGAGGACTGGCTCCGCCGGGTGCTCGACGTTACTGATTGCGCCATCCGCCCGGCCTCGGCGGATGCGAGTTTCCGGCGCTATTTCCGTGTCACCACGGATGGCCGGACCTATATCGCCGTGGATGCGCCCCCGGCTAAGGAGGACCTGGGCCGGTTCATCAAGGTGGCCGATCGATTTGGCAGGCTGGGGCTGAACGTTCCGCAAATTCTGGAGCAGGATCTCAAACAGGGTTTCTTGCTGATTACCGATTTGGGGGAACGGCTGTATCTGCGGCACCTCAATGAGACGACGGTCGAGCGCCTTTACGGAGACGCCATGGGGGCGTTGATTGTCTTGCAGGCCGGGATTTTCGCCGACGACGAGGCAGGAAAGGCGCACGAGGAAGGCAAATCGTCCGCCGCCGCAGACAGGAATAAGGCCGCGTGGCTTCCCGATTACGATGAGGGGCTGTTGCGCCGGGAGATGGAGCTTTTTCGGGAATGGTATCTCGGCCGCCATCTGGGCCTGACGCTTACCGCCTCGCAACACGCAGTTTTAGACAAAATGTATGAACTTCTTATCCATTCAGCCCTGGAGCAGCCCAAGGTTTGGGTGCACCGGGACTATCATTCGCGCAATCTGATGGTGACGGATGCCAATAACCCGGGAATACTCGACTTCCAGGACGCCGTGTGCGGTCCCGTCACCTATGATCTGGTGTCCTTGTTGCGTGATTGCTACATTGCCTGGCCGCGTGATCGGGTCGAAGGCTGGGCCAAGGGATACCGGCGGCTGGCCCTGCAGTCCGGCGTCCCGGTATGCGAGGATGAGGCGTTGTTTCTGAAATGGTTTGACCTGATGGGCGTACAGCGGCATCTGAAGGCCTCAGGCATCTTTGCGCGCCTGAATCACCGCGACGGTAAGCCCGGTTATCTTAAAGATATTCCGCGCACACTGGGCTATGTCCTTGAAACCAGCGCACGCCACGAAGAGCTGAAGCCGTTGCATGCGTTGTTGCGCGAACTGAAAGTGCCGGCGGCCGTATGACGAAGGTCATGATCCTGGCGGCGGGACGCGGGGAGCGCATGCGTCCGTTAACGGACAGCATTCCCAAGCCGCTGTTGTCGGTAGCAGGGAAACCGCTCATCGTGTACCTGATCGAGTCTCTCGTTCGCGCGGGCCTTGCGGACATCGTGATTAACCATTCCCATCTGGGCGAACAAATCGTGGCGCATCTCGGGGATGGAAGCCGCTATGGGGCCAGGATTGTTTACTCGCATGAACCGGGTGCGGGACTGGAGACAGGCGGGGGGATTTATCAAGCCCTGCCGCTTTTGGAAACCGATCCGTTTATTGTGGTGAACGGCGATATCTGGACGGATTATCCCTTTGAGCGTCTCCCGCGGCGTCTTTCGGGCCTGGCACACCTGGTCATGGTCGCAAACCCGCCGCATCATCGCTCCGGCGATTTTGCCTTGCAAGGTAATCAAGTGATGATGTCGGGAGGGGTCAAACGGACGTTCAGCGGCATCGGCGTCTATCGGCCCGCCCTGTTTGCCAATTGCGGACCGGGACAATTTCGTCAGGAACGAGGAGTGGCGCAGGGACGCGCCGAATACGGAGCCGAGGATGCAAATTGGACGGCTGAAGGCCGTTCGCAGAGCGCGGGCCAGGGACGGCCCGCGTCAAAATTTTCCCTTACTCCCCTCTTGCGTCGGGCCATTGAGCAGGACGCGGTCAGCGGCGAGTACTATAGTGGCCGGTGGGTGGACGTCGGCACCGTGGAACGTCTTGAGGCGCTTGAACGGGAGCTGAGCCAAGATCGCACATGACTAACTGATGTTTAAAAGAGGCCATGGCGGTGACGGCGTGAAAAGGCGGCACCGCCCCGCTTGGCAGGCCGTTTTGCTCCTGACCCCCCGTTCGTCGCGACGAGTGGCCCCCCCAATCTGGCTTGGATTTCAGTGGGTTAAACGCCGGGCTAGGCACCGCCCCCGGATTGCGGTGAGAATAGGGGAAGCGGGAACCGTCGCCCGGATGACCGCCGGGGTTTGCTGCTTTGGGTAATAAAAAACCGGTAACACCGCCCTGAATCCAACGTGGCGCGGTGTTACCGGCTCATTCGCTACACAGCGGGTCGTATTATCCATTACGGCAACTGCTCCGTAAGGCTTATCTGAGATTGCGACGGCTTCCCGCCCACCTGAATTCGAATGGGCGATCAGCGCGCAACCCCGCGATATTTTCCCGCCAGTCGCGCTACTTCTTTTTCTTAGCTGCTTTTTTCTTGGTGGCTTTAGCCTTTTTCCTTCTCTTTGCTGCCATGATGTACTCCTTTGGGTTGTTGAAGGGACTTACAGGAAAAATCAGGGGTTAACCACCCCTGCGGGTACTGCCCTTTGCAAAAAGAAACGACAGCCGTAGGCTGCCTTCTCATGACATTCAGATAGTGAAATATGGCTTGAAACACGGGAAAAACGCGGCGGCGCGGAGGCGGGCTGCCACAGATTAACGCGGTACTTATTATTAGTTGTCAAATCTCGCAATCGATACAAAATTTGCGTTTACCTCGTCTTGATTTCAATTCCGCTTGTCGCGCTTGTCATGACGCCGCTTGTTCCCATCCATCACTCGCATCAGTTCGCGCCTTTGCGGTTGACCTCCATGTCTGATGTTCATTTCATGTGTAGCATATCTCCTTTATGTGTCAAGACATTAATGCAAGGAAAAAAAAATTGCAAACATTTTTTTAAAATTTTTTCGTCGTGATCATCGCCTTCGCATCATCTTCTTCCGCTCGCAAGCGCGATGATGCATTCATCCGCACTTGGACTCGCCACAGTTCAGACAAGTCATGCATCCATCCATCTTGATAACCGCTTTGGTGGAACATTTGTTGCATAACTGTGCATCCGGCGGGAAATCGCATGCATCGTTACGGCCCGCCTCGGTCAACGCCGACGCATTTGCCAACGCCGCGCGTTTCTCGGCGAGAAATTTCCGTTGGTGTTCGTCTAATTCCTCGGCGGGAATCAGGCCGATCATCTTCAGATGGCGTTCGATCACATCGCCCATTTCCGCCACCAGCGAAGGGGTGTACCTTCCCTTCTTAAAATATCCTCCGCGCGGATCAAACACGCTGCGCAACTCCTCCACCAGGAAGGTAACGTCGCCGCCTTTACGGAAGACGGCGGAGATGACGCGCGTCAGCGCCACCACCCATTGAAAGTGGTCCATGTTCTTGGAGTTGATGAAGATCTCGAAGGGACGGCGTTTCTCGTGCGGCGAGTCGGGGTTAAGCACAATGTCGTTGATCGTGACGTACAGGGCGTGCTCCGTCAGCGGCGTTTTGATTTTGTAGGTGCTGCCGAGCAGCATCTCGGGACGCTCCAGCTTCTCGTGCATGTGCACGACATTGGCTGCCCCCGACGTTTTGCCTCCCGCGGCACCCGTATTTCCCTGTACCCCACTGTCCGGGCGCTTCGGTTCTTCCTGTACCACCTCATACCCCGTGATTTTTTTATCGATCTTCGTTGCCATATCAAACTCCGTGAGTCGTGATTCGTGAGGCGTGAGTCGTAACGCGATTTACGACTTACGATTCACGATATATTTAGAATCTGCCGTAATACCCTTCCTTCAGGGCGTCATAGAGGTTGGCGGCGGTGTGCCGCTCGCCGTCATATTCGATCTCCTCATTGCCCTTGACCTCGATGACCTCGCCGTTTTCCAGCTGGAAGCGATAGAGGGTGTTTTCCAGGTCCTTCTCCTTCACCAGCACGCCCTGGAAGGACGAGGGATTAAACCGGAAAGTGGTGCAGCCCTTCAGTCCCTGCTCGTAGGCGTACATATAGATGCCCTTGAAGTCCTCGAATGGAAAATCCGTGGGCACGTTGGCGGTCTTGGAGATGGAGGAATCGATCCATTTCTGGGCCGCCGCCTGGATGTCCACGTGCTGGCGGGGGGTGGTCTCCTCGGCGGTAACGAAGTAGTCCGGCAGCGCGGCCTTCGGGTCCTTGGCGTCCGGTGAGGCGGCGGGATTGATCAGGGTACGGTAGGCCAGCAGCTCGTAAGAATAGACGTCCACCTTTTCTTTGGTCTTGCGTCCTTCGCGCAGCACGTTGCGGCTGTACTGATGGGCGAAGGAGGGCTCGATCCCGTTGCTGGCGTTGTTCCCAAGCGACAGGGAAATGGTGCCCGTGGGCGCGATCGAGGTGTGATGCGTGAAGCGCGCCCCCACCTCGGCGATGCGGGCGGTCAATGCCGGATCGAACTGGCGCATATAGCGGCTGTACTTGGCCAGCAGTACCTTGCCGGGAACCTTGTCGCCGGCCTTATAACCGTCGCTCTTCATCTCGGGGCGCCGCGCCAGCATTTCCTCGGTCACGGTGAACTCATCCACCATGATCGGCGCCGGGCCTTTTTCTTCCGCAAGCTCAACGCCCACTTCCCAGCCGACCTCGGCCATCTCGCGCGCCGCCTTCTCGGTGAATTCGAGCGAATCCGGCTCGCCGTATTTCATCTTGAGCAGGGTCAGCGTCGAGCCCAGGCCCAGGAAACCCATGCCGTGGCGGCGCTTATAGGAGATCTCGTGGCGCTGATTCTCAAGCGGCAGGCCGTTGATCTCGACCACGTTGTCCAGCATGCGGGTGAAGATGGCCACGACCTCGCGGTAGCGCGCCCAGTCGAAGCGGGCCTGGTCGGTGAAGGGCTCCTCCACGAATTTAGTCAAATTCACCGAGCCCAGCAGGCAGGAGCCGTAGGGCGGTAACGGCTGCTCGCCGCATTGCCCGGTCACCAGCCCATTGAAGACCACGGTGTTGTGGTCCGGCTGGGTCGTGTCGAACACCGGCTCTCTGCCGACGTAGCAGAGGCGGGTCACACGGGTCGCAAACTGCTGTGTCTTACGCAGGATCTTGTTCTTGACCCATTCACGGTATCGTCCGTTTTTGGGCTCGCACAAGAAACCGATCTCCTGCATGAATCGCTCGCGGGACTCGCCGTCGATGATCAGCTCGTGGTCGGCCTGGCAGGTATAGAATTTGCGGCCACCCTTGCCGTCCGGCATAAGCCGCTCTCCCGCACCACGACGCTTTCGGATCCTGCAGAAGATGCCGAAGTTGGCGAGCAGCATCTGTACGTCCTTGAGCAGCCCGAGCTGGCTCGCGGCCAGTCGAACCGAGCAGCTTTGGCTGTTGCCGGAAATATTGACGGTGCCGTCGGTTTGGAACAGCCCCCGCAGATAGCCCTTGACACATTCCTCGGTACCCCGCCAGATCACCTCGGGGACTTTGAGCTTGGAGGTCTTGGTGAAACCATAATGTTCCAGGAATCGAGCAAGGAGGATGGAACGGATAAATACATAATTGCGATCCGGTACGGACACCGGAGCTACGCGATAGCTGCGCGGAGATGTCGCAAGCCCGGCGATCAGCGTATTGATGTATTGGGCGACGGAAAGGGCCCATTTCCGGTCATCGCCCCAGAAGCTGACCACTACCGCCTGCTTGCCCTTACCGCGATTGGTGAAGTGCCCGTCGCCGGTGATCAGGCCGATCAGCAAGCCCAGCTCCGCGCTGCCCTGATCACCGAACTGGCCTTTTCCGGACTGCACCAGAATCTCGTCGCCGGGCCGCAGTTCCTTGAGCTTAATCTTCCCGCGCGTCGTGTAGAAGTCGTGCCAGGCAGTGGCCTTGATTTCATAGCCGTCCGCGGTCTCCACCCGGAAGACATCTGCTTCCCGGGCGGTCATGAACGCGGGGACGGCGGGCCGGATATCAGCGCCCTTCTTGGCCCCATCGAGGAGGGCACGGTTGTCCACCGTGACCTCGAGCGGCGCCCCGGCGGCGTGGAGCTCACCGATGGGGATGAGTCCATACTGGGTGTGCAGGCGTGTATCTGCCGTCACGCACGGGTTGGTCGCCCGGATGTTCTCGCAGAACCAGTTGTTGTTCATCTCGTTGATGCGGTCGATCAAGATGAAGCCGGGCTCGGCGTAATCATAGGTCGAGGCCATGATCAGGTCCCACAGCCGCCGCGCGGGCAGGGTCTTGTAGACCTTACAGGCCACCTGCCCGAGGTTGTTGGTGACGTAGCCGTCGGTGGTCGGCCAGTGGCGCCAGACGGTGCGCGTATCGGGGTCTTCGTATTCCTCGCGGCTGGCCGGGAACACCAGGTCCCAAGGGGCGTCATTTTTTACTGCACGCATAAAATCGTCGGTAATAAGGCACGAAAGGTTGAATTGGCGTAACCGTCTGTCCTCGCGCTTGGCGCGAATAAAGTCCATGATGTCGGGGTGGGCGATGTCGAACGTGCCCATCTGCGCCCCGCGTCGTCCGCCGGCCGAAGACACGGTGAAACACATGGCGTCGAAGATATCCATAAAAGAGAGGGGGCCGGAGGTGTACGCTCCGGCCCCGCTCACAAACGCCCCTTTGGGGCGGAGGGTAGAGAACTCGTAACCGATGCCGCAGCCGGCCTTCAGCGTCAGGCCGGCCTCGTGTACCGAGCGCAGGATGCCGTCCATCGAATCGGGAATGGCGCGGGAAACGGTGCAGTTGATGGTGCTGGTGGCCGGTTTGTGCTCCAGGGCGCCGGCGTTGGAGATGATACGCCCGGCCGGAATCGCCCCGTTTTGCAGGGCCCAGAGGAATTTTTCGAACCATTTTTCCCGCAATTCGGGGGTGTTTTCGACGTCGGCCAGGGCCCGGGCCACCCGCGTGTAGGTGGCCTGAATATCTTGGTCTATGACTTCTCCGGATTTGGTTTTGAGGCGGTATTTCTTGTCCCAGATGTCGATTGATGCCGGCTGCATCGGGATTTCGGTCACATCAGGTTTTTGTGCTTGTAATTGAACTGCTTCCATCAACTGTCCTCCGGAACACTGTGGTGGGGCACTTGATCCGTGCCGACTTGACTTCTTAGTTTATAGGTATTTGGGTCTTGCTGGAACCGAACCACAATATCTTGTGGTATGTTCTAAGATTAGACCCATCAAATTGGGTCTGTCAACCTTGACAGGATCAAGCCGGGAGTGCAGGGGTCGGCGGTGCCGGTCTTTTTAAAGAGGAGTTCGGGTAGGACGCCCACTCTATATAAGGACTGTCTCTTATACACATCT
>WGFP01000127.1 GCA_015492195.1 Acidiferrobacterales bacterium | reverse complement strand
CGGAGATGTGTATAAGAGACAGGTTTCCCGATAGATGGGGTCGCGCGTTTTCATGATTTCCTCGATCTTGAGACGGCGATCCCCCGCCTGTAACAACGGGCGGCTGCGGTCACGGTGGGTGCGCTGCAACAGAACATCGACGGGGGCATGGAGATATACTACGATGCCGCGTTCCCGCAGCTTACGTCTGTTGCCGTCTGACAAAATCGCCCCACCGCCGGTGGCAAGCACGATGTTTTCCCTGCGCGTCAATTCATCAATGATGGCGGATTCACGCCGACGAAAACCGGGTTCGCCCTCAATCTCAAAAATCAGGGAAATACTGGCGCCGGTACGGTTCTCGATTTCCTGGTCTGAATCCTGGAATGCCTTGCTCAGAAGCTCAGAGAGATGACGCCCGATGGTCGATTTCCCCGCCCCCATTGGACCAATCAAAAAAACACTGTCCGCCCTGCCCATACGAGGCAGGTATGCCAGCAATATTAAAATAAATCAAGGGAGATACAGTAAACCGGCCCAAGGGCCGGTTTACTGTTTGCCATCGAAAGTCAGCGCAGGGTGAGATTTTCCGAAAGAATCTTCGGAGTCAAGAAGATCAACAGCTCGGTCTTGTCGTCCTTTACCGCCTTGTTCCTGAACAACCAACCCAGCAACGGTAGATCTCCGAAGAACGGGACTTTGGTGAGCGTGCTGTTCCTGTCCTGCTCGTAGATGCCGCCAATCACCACGGTCTCACCGTTGTCCAACAAGACCTCGGTCTGAATCTCCTTGACGTTGAGCAGACCTATATTAGCGTCAGCGAAGTTGTCCTTGGTGATATTGACTTCCATATTGATGCGGTCGTCCGGGGTAATTTGCGGCGTGACTTCCAGCTTCAGGGTCGCCTTTTTGGTCACTACAGAACCAACCCCAAGGATGTTTTGGGTAAACACCCGCTCCTGACCTTGTTCGATAGTTGCCGTCTTCTGGTTAGCGGTGACGATGCGCGGGCTGGAAATAATCTTACCCTGCCCTTCCTGTTCCAGCGCGGAGAGTTCCAGGTTCAACAGAGCGCCGGCGGGACCCAGCTTGGCGATCGTAAAGCCGATGCTGCCGGGACTGTTTGTGCCGATACTATCTGATGCCAAGTCGACATTGAGGCCGGTGGTGTTGGCGGTCAAGTCAGCCCCAACAAGGGTGGTGGAATCCGCTATGGTCCCCGATATGGCGCGTTGGCGATCACTCGGATTATTCCTATCGGCATCCTTGATCCCGAAGCGTACGCCCAGATTTTTGGAAAATTTATCCGTGGCCTCCACCAGCCGGGTTTCAATCAACACCTGACGCACCGGCTGATCCAATTGCGCGATGAGCTTGCGCACCTCGCGGATCTTGCCGGGCGTGTCCTGGATCAAAATTGAATTGGTGCGCTCGTCAACGGTCACCTGGCCGCGTGGAGAAAGCAAAGTATTCGATTCCGTCGTCGCCTGCACCGCCTCACCCGTCGCCGACGCCCCGAACACCGGATGCTGTGCCGCACCCGTGGTCACGGCCTTGATGGATTTAAGCAAATTGGCGATGTCCCCGGCCTTGGCATAATTAATCTGGATCAGCTCCGATACCAGGGGTTCGAGCTCGATGACCGCCCTGCTGGCCTCGAGCGCCGCTTTTTCCTTGGCGGCCACTTCCGGGGCGGGCGCCACGGTAAGCACATTGCCCTTGCGGCGCACGGCGAGGTTCTTGCTGTCCACGATAAGATCCAGCGCCTGATCCCACGGGACGTCTTTAAGACGCAGCGTAAGGCTGCCGGTCACGGTGTCGCTTACGACAAAGTTCAGTCCGGTAAAATCGGCCAGCACCTGGAGGGCGGCGCGTACTTCGATATTCTGGAAATTAAGCGACAGCTTCTCTCCTGAATATCCGAACTCATCGACTTTCTTTTCACCTTCCTTCTCAATGATCGGTTTAACGCTGATGGTAAAGACGTTTCCCGCCTGGTAGGCGACATGTTCATACTTGCCTTTGGGGGTAATAATCATTCGGGTGTTCTTACCCTGCATAAAGGTATCGATGGTCTGAACGGGAGTGGCGAAGTCGATCACGTCCAGACGCCGTTGTAGTTCTTCCGGGACCGAGGTATTCAGAAAGTCCAGGACGATCTCGCCCGCCTGTTCCCGGATATCAATGCCGACGGACGGCTCGGACAGATTTATAATGATCTTGGCGTCTCCCTGGGGGCCCCTGCGAAAATCAATGGCCTTCAGGCTGTACCTGCCTCCTTTGCGAGCACTTACAAAACGTGTCGTCTTGGGTTGTTCGGTTCCGACAATCGTGCTGACCGGCGCCGCCACGGTCAAAATAAAATTGTTGCCTTCGATACTTGTGGTATAAGCAACCGGTTTAATCAGGTTGAGCACCACCCGCGTGCGGTCTTCCGCTTCAATGACTTTTACGCTGGTCACCGCGCCTTTTCTTACGTAAACAGTTTTATTCGGGACACCGACTCGGGTATTGGTGAAATCGAGGGCGACCCTGGCGGGCTTAGTGATGGAAAAAGCGCTCGGCTCCACCGGTGTCTTTGACATTTTTAGGGTGATCTGAATCCGGTCGCCCGGCAGCTTGGAGTAGAGTATTTCCTCAATACGGTTTTTATCGGAAGCGGCGGTTCCGGGCCCGAGCGGTTCGGCTTCAGGGCCGCCGGATGTCGTCACCGCTGCCGTACCGGGAAGGGCAATGACACGGTACCCATAGGCGGTTTTCTGCACATCGAGTTGGCCGGCCTCGGACAACAGCAAATCCACATTCACCGCGGTGCCGTTATCCGCCAGATAGGGATACACCCCTTTAACGCTGTTCCGGCCTTCGAGTTCCTTAAGCGACGGCCCAAGGGTGCTGTCCGGAAACGTGACGCGGAGGCGACGCCCGGCCTCAAGGGATTCGACTTTATAAGACGTTTCCCCGTCAATCCGTATCTGCAGGGCGGGGGCGTCACCACCCGATTCCCAGGCCAGGGATTGGATCTCGCCGGCAAAGCTCACACCGTGCACGATATTCAAGATGCCAAACAGCAGTAAGCTCTTTGCGACGGTCTTCATTGCAGATGAAATTTTTATCAACTGTTTCATGGTTTGTCCTACCTGTATTGGCTCACTCGTATTCGGCCAGAGCAAGACTGGCTTCACGTTCCACCCAATCCCCCAAACCACTCTGAATAAGCTCAACGATATTGACCTTTTCTTCAGTGATTTGGGTGACCATGCCGAAATTCTGGCCCAGATAATTTCCCACTCTTGCGCGATGCACGGTTCCATCCGGAGCCTGAATGACGGCCCAGGCCTGTTTGCCGCGGGACAACGTTCCCACCATCTTCAATGCATCCAATGGATAATCTTCCAGGGGTTCCCGGCGCCGGTTCATGTCCGGCCGCGGGCCGCTGGCACTCTTTGATCCCCTCGGCTTGAGGTTAAACACGGCGAAGGGATCGGTCAGGTCGGCGGCACCGTAGACAAACGTCTCCTGCGTTTTTACCTCCGGCAGCGGCTCAACCTTCGGTTTGCGGTTGGCATGCGCGTTGTTGACAAATTCACGCAGGTCATCCAGCTCATCACTGCTGCAACCCGTCAAAGCAATCAATATGCCTCCTAGTATGAAAGCTTTACCCACATTCATTACAAATACCTCTATCTCCTCCGACGGCGCTGTTTTCGCTCTTGCGGCTTAACAGGGCCCTCTTCCAGATACCGGTAGGTTTTCGCCTTGGCCGACATGGAAAGCCTGCCGGTCTTGTCTGCGGATATGTTGATATCGCCAAAGGTAACGATTCGGGGGAGGGCGGCGACATCGCTGACAAACTGTGCCAGCTCATGGTAGTTGCCGGCGACTTTAATGCTGATCGGCAATTCCGCATAGAAGTCCTTGGGTATTTCCTTCTCAGGCTTGAACAGAACAAATTCCAGACCCCTGCCCAAACCGGCCTGGGTAATGTCCACAAGTAAATCGGGTACCTCGGTGGTATTCGGCAACTGCCGCAAGAGGCTGCCGAAGGTCTGCCGCATTTCCTCCATCTGCTGTTTGTAGGCGGGCAGATTGACGGCCAACGCCTTCTTGTTAAGAAAGGTTTCACGCAAACTCACTTCTTTTCTTTCGGCACTGTCGTACTCCTCCAGTTCGCCTTTTATGATGAACCAATAGCCGGCGATAAGAATCAGGACACAGATCACTAAAATACCGATTACCTTAAGCGCTACCGGCCAGGAAGCAATGTCATTTACATCAATATTTTTTAGATCATCCAGCGTCATGATCCGGTACCTGTTTCGCCTTTTTGTTTTGTCACCTGTTTTACCTTAAGCGAGAACTGACTAACCCGGTCTCCGCCCTTTTGCTGAACATTAATGACCTCCAGATTAGGTTCGGCAAACCAGTCCGAAGAATCCAGGTTGCGCATCAACGCCGAGACGCGGGCATTTGACTGGGCGATCCCCTTCAGCGAGGTGTTGTTAGCGGCATGTTTCAATGAGGTGAGATACACCCCTTCCGGCAGTTTCCGTACCAGCTCGTCAAAAATCCGCACCACTCGTATTCTGTCTCCCTGCAATTGGTAAATCACGTTCATGCGCGCGATCAGCGCCTGACGTTGTTTCTTAATATCGGCGATTTCTTTTATCTGCTTATTGACCTTGGCGATTTCCTGATTCAGGAATTCGTTGCGCTTATTCTGGGCTTCAATCAGGGCGCTCACATGCACATGGGCGTAAAACACGATCACGCCCATCAACAACCAGGCACCGACGGCTATCGTCAGCAGTTGTCGATCCTGCTCACGACGGCGCATCTCGCGCCACGGCAAAAGATTCAGACGCGTTGTCATTCGTCAAAACTCCGCAACGCCAATCCGCAACATATCATTAACGACGGCGCGTCATTGCCGAGCAATTGCGGCTTGATGCGCGAGGCCAGCGACATACTGGCAAAGGGGTTGGCCACCATCGCCGGAACGCCGATGCGTGCGGCAACCAGTTCGTCGATGCCCGAAATCTGCGCACAACCCCCCGCCAACAGCAACTGATCCACGCTGTTAAACGGGCTCGATGAATAAAAAAACTGGAGTGCTCGCATGATCTCTTGGCACATCGCCTCCATGAACGGACGCAGAACATCAGTTTGGTAGTTGTCCGGGAGACCGCCTTGCTTCTTGGCCAGTCCGGCTTCTTCATAGGACAGGCCATAGCGCCGTTGAATCTCCTCCGTCAGTTGGCGTCCTCCAAACGTATGGTCACGGGTATAAACGGAGCGGTTGTTGTGAATAACATTAATATTAGTGGCGGTGGCGCCTATATCCAGTATGGCGATGGTCTTTTCCAGACCTCCGCCGGGCATATGCTGGGCGATAAGGGAATAGGCATTCTCCATGGCATAGGTTTCGACATCCACGACGGTCGGGCTGAGGCCGGGCCGCTGAATAACCGCCACATAATCATCCACGAATTCCTTACGACAGGCGGCCATTAGGACGTCGACCTCGTCCGGATTGGTTTCCGACTGGCTCAGCACCTGGTAATCCAGATTGACCTCATCCAGCGGGTAGGGAATATAATGATCCGCCTCCATCTCGATCTGGGCCTGGCGGTCCTGGTCGTTCAGATTGGCCGGCATTTTGATGGTTTTGGTAATCACATGCGCGCTGGGAACCGCCACGGCGGCGTGTTTGCAGCGGGTTCCGGAGCGTTTAACGGCGCGCTCCACGGCATGTCCCACCTGCTCCACCTCCGTGATGGCGTGTTCGACCACGGCGTTTTGCGGCAGGGGCTCGACCGCATACCGTTCCACGCGATAGTGCTCCCCGGCCCTGCTCAGCTCGAGGACCTTGACGGCCGATGAACTGATGTCAATGCCGATCAACGGCGGTTTTTTCTTGCTAACTAACAGCTCAGCGAGTGCGCGCAACTGGGAATTCCTCTTTTTAAATCAAGGGATTATATATGATAAATATAATATAGATTAGATACTACCTACAAATATAGACCATGACAAATTGAAATGACAAATACCCCCCTCTAGACCCGGCATTTTTCGTTTATACTGTAGCGGCCCTAGATTCCGACGCATTTATGTTCCAGAAAAGTATCCCCTGTTTATGAACGATTCCGGGAGTTCTTTTTCCATTTTTAACCGGAACCTGTCTCATAAACCCTGGCAAATCGCCCTGATTGTCGTGTTCGGCATGTTCGCGACGGGGGTGATTTTGCTGGCATTGGTCGCGTTAATTCTGACGCCCACGCTGCCTGCCATTGACGACTTATCCGAGAGCCGCCTCAAGGTTCCTCTGCGTGTTTATACCGCCGACAACCGCTTGATCGCCGAGTTCGGCGAGGAAAAACGCATTCCGGTCAAAATTGACGCCGTCCCGGACCGCCTGATCAAGGCCATACTCGCCGCTGAAGACCATTCCTTCTTTCAACATCACGGGGTGGATTTTCTAGGGATACTGCGCGCCGCCTGGCATAACCTCGTTACTAAAAGCGCGCGCCAAGGCGCAAGCACCATTACCATGCAGGTTGCCAGGAATTTTTTTCTCAGTCCGGAAAAAACCTACACCCGAAAAATGCGGGAAGTGCTACTGGCTTTTAAGATCGAGCGTGAACTGAGCAAACAGGAAATCCTCGAGCTCTACGTCAACAAAATATTCTTGGGTCACCGAGCCTACGGCTTCGCCGCGGCGGCGCGGATTTATTATGGAAAGACGCTGGGGGAATTGACCCTCCCGGAACAGGCGATGCTTGCCGGATTGCCCAAGGCGCCGTCGCGTAATAACCCCCTTACCAATCCTGAAAGCGCGATGGAGCGGCGCGATTACGTTTTGCGCCATATGTACAACCTCGGTTTTATCGACAAAACAACCTTTATCGAGGCATATAACGCACCGTTGACCGCCAACAAACACGCGTTCAGATACGACGTGGAGGCGCCCTACGTCGCCGAGATGGTGCGCCAATACATGTTGCAGGCCTACGACGAAAAAACCTACGCCGGCGGGTTTCACGTCTACACCACCATCGACTCCAGACACCAACGTGCTGCGAACCGGGCCCTGCGCAAGGGAATCATGGCGTACGAACGGCGTCACGGCTATCGCGGTCCGGAGGGGCACGTATCCATCCAGGGTGATCCGGACAAGGGCCAATTGGATGATGCGCTCAAGGATTACCGCGTGGTGGGCAACCTGCTCCCCGCGGTCGTCCTCAAGACCGAAGACAAAACCGCGTCCGTCTACACCCAGGACGGCTATATCGCTGAACTCGATTGGGACGGCTTGTCCTGGGCAAGGGCTTATATCGATGAAAATACGCTTGGACCCGCTCCCAAAAAAGCCGGCGACATCATCAAACCGGGGGACATTGTCTACGTGGAACTTATATCTGAAGCCAAAACCTCTTCAGAGAATGCGGACACCCAGGATCAAGGCAACGGAGTCTGGTGGTTGGCGCAGGTCCCGCGAGTCGCCGGCGCGCTGATTTCCCTGCGACCCGATGACGGCGGTATCCTGGCGTTGACCGGGGGGTTCGATTTCCAGCAAAGCAACTTTAACCGGGCCATCCAGGCGGAACGCCAAGCCGGCTCCAGTTTAAAGCCGTTCATTTACACGGCGGCCCTTGAGAAGGGTTTTACCGCGGCAAGCACGGTAAGCGGCGCACCGATCGTGATCGAGGACGCCACCCTAGAAGATGTATGGCGACCGGAAAATTACAGCAAAAAATTCTTCGGCCCCACACGCCTGCGCAAGGCCCTTACGCTGTCGCTGAACCTGGTTTCGGTACGGCTGCTGCGCGCCATCGGCGCGGCCTATACCATCGAGTACATGGAACGTTTCGGATTCGATCCCGATAAACTTCCGCGCAATCTTTCGTTGGCGCTCGGCTCGGCCTCCGTCACGCCCTTGCAGATGGTCTCGGCGTTTTCGGTGTTCGCCAACGGAGGTTATCGCCCCCAACCCTATTTCATCACCCGCATTGAGGACGCCAACCGCAATATTCTGGAACAGGCCCGACCATTTGTCGTCTGCCGGGACTGCCCTGAAGCCGACGCCCAAGAGACTGCCCTGCCAAACACGGCCGTGAAAGAAGACGCCAAAGACGACGTTCAGCGGGTCGCCCCGCGGGTATTGAGTCCGGGGATCTCGTTCATTATGAACAGTATTCTGCGAGACGTGATCCGCGAGGGAACGGGCCGGCGGGCCAGGCAGTTGGGGCGCGAGGATCTGGCGGGCAAAACGGGCACCACCAACGAGTTTCGAGACGCCTGGTTCTCCGGATTCAACGCCGACCTGGCGGCAACCGCCTGGATCGGATTCGATCAGCCCGCCTCCCTTGGGCGCGGCGAGGCAGGCAGCCGCGCCGCACTGCCGATCTGGATGGATTACATGGCCGTCGCGCTTGACGGTGTGCCGGAAAAACCGCTCATAATTCCCGATACCGTGGAGAAGATTCTCATCAACAGCGAGACCGGCGAGCCGACAAACGAGGATGACCCCGATGCCATAGAGGAATATTTTGTGAAAGGGGCCAAGATAACCGAGGAAACAACGACGGAGGAAGAACGAGCAGTCAAGCCTGAACCCGAAACCGTACCGGAGAAAATCCGCGAAAAACTGTTCTAATGGGCGCGAAGTCTCATTCCACCAGGTATGGTCAATCGCCTCCCCGCGGCGAGAATCTAAAACGGCAACACATCGCCGCCGAGGCGGCCCGCATCATGGCGGAGGAGGGTATCTCCGACTTTCATCTGGCCAAGCGCAAGGCCGCTGCGCGGTTGAACCTGCCTGCGACCAAACATCTGCCCACCAACCAGGAAGTGGAAACGGCGCTGCAGGAATACCTGCATCTTTTCCACTCGGACCGGTTGGATACGGGTCTGCGCTATTTGCGCACACGGGCGGTCGAGGCGATGCGTTTTTTAGCCAAGTTCAAACCTCTTCTCGTCGGACCGGTTTTACGCGGTACCGTCACGCCCGGTTCCGAGATTCAACTGCACGTCAGCGCGGACGCCCCCGAGGAAGTCGCCTTTCTGCTGCAGGAACATCATATCCCGTTTGAGCAGGCGGAAAGGCGTTTACGTTTTGGCGGGGAACGCTACGAGACGTTACCGGCTTACCGTTTTGTGGCGGGCAACGTCACGATAGAGCTGTGCATATTCAACCTCAGAAGCGTCCGCGAGACGCCTCTAAGCCCGGTGGACGGAAAACCGATGAAACGGGCGAATGTCAAAGAGGTGGAAAACCTGCTAAACCCATTTTCCGTATCGGGATAGCGTGATAAGCAAACCAATCTAACCGAACGTTGCGCTTTGCAGGTTTTTTCGCGTCCCTAGACCGAGACGCAATTGCGGCCTTTCTCCTTGGCGCGACATAGCGCGGCATCCGTCATGGAAACAAGGGTTTCGTAATTATCAGAAGACTTCATTTCGGCAATCCCCAGCGACACCGTCAGGGGCGGCAGCAGGCTTTCGTCGGACATCATAATGGTCGCTTCCGCTACATTCCGGCGAATACGCTCGGCCACGAGTTCCGCCCTCTCGATGTCGGTATCCGGCAGAATCACCATAAACTTTCCTCCGCCGAAACGGGCAAGCATATCCGTCGGGCGCACGCTGTCGCGCAGCGTCTGGGCAAGGGCATGGAGCGCATAATCACCGGCCAGATGCCCGAAACGATTATTGAATTGCTTGAAGGCATCAATGTCAATCATGACAAGCGATAATGCCTTATTATTTATTGAGCTGCGCTTCAATTGACGCGACAACATATTTTCCAACCAACGGCGATTGTGAAGCCCCGTCAGTTGATCCGTGACGGCGTGACGTCTGTAAAGCTGTTGCAGCCGCCTGTTTTTCGATATGACGGCGTTGCTCATACGCAAGCGGTCGGAAAGAATTTGCAGCATGTTGCAGGCAACCGCATGGGAGGCATTGATCAGGGCCCAGAATATATCCTGGTCAACAACAAGCGCCCGTGAATCAACATCGGCGACAACAAAAGCGGGGGCGGGCTTTCGATCAATGGCGGAAAGCTCACCGACGCTTTCCCCGACATCCAGGATGCAAACGGGCTCGTTTTTCACTGAATCCACATGGACCCTCAGGCACCCGGAAAGCAGAAGATACAAATTCTGATTCGACTGTCCGGGGGAAAGCAGTATTTCCCCGGACTTGACATCACGAACCGGGCAGGCATGCAACAGCCCTTCAAGTGCCTCGAGGTCGGCGTTCACGAACAAACGCTGTTGCGCCAATTCCTCTCTGCTCGCTGAGCCGAATGGACTAAACAGGGCCTCTTCGTCCTCGAATCGACCCGTTTTTTTAACATCAATGACGGTATGCGGTTGCATCCTTATTTATAGCCCTATTGCTGGATTCCTTCGAATTTTTAGAGCAAATTCAATGCCAGAAAATGGAGAGGCGAGTGCCATAGTTAATATATTGATTTAATTAGATAATATTGGTTAATGCTGCAAATAATGTCCCTCCCTTGTCTTGATTGAGATGACAAATTCTGCTTCTCCCCGCTGTGCCGGACCTTATCCGCGTCTATTGGGCATCCAACAAAATAAATAAAAACGTTTTCACTGGATAAATTCTTTGTTGGGCCCGGGTCCCGTGCGGCGCCATCGCAACTCGAAACGCCGGCCGACGATAGATAGAGGCCGCAACGCTTCTCGCCATGGGCCCGGCTCGGTAGAATCAGCCATTCTTTGAGATTCTTTCATTGTCCACCTGAACCGTTTGAAGCCGCATCTTAAAAACCTTCTGGCCAACGCCGTCGCCGGCCTGCAAACGACCGGTGCACTGTCATCTGATGTGCGTATTGATATTGAAATCGAGCGCACACGGAGCAAGGACCACGGCGACTTTGCAAGCAATGTCGCGCTTGTCCTTGCCGCCGAGGTACGGGAAAAGCCGCGCGATCTGGCACAGAAAATCGTGCGGGCGCTTCCGGCCTCCGACAAGGTGGCAAAAGTCGAGATCGCCGGACCCGGTTTCATCAATTTCTTTTTAAGCCCGGCCGCGTTTCAGGACGTCATCAGGGAAATCCTGCAAGCGGGGGAGGCATACGGCCGCAGCCGGACGGGTGGAAACCGAACCGTACAGGTGGAGTTTGTTTCCGCCAATCCCACCGGCCCGCTCCACGTCGGTCATGGGCGCGGCGCCGCCTACGGCGCGGCGGTGGCGGATCTGCTGACCGCCGTCGGATTCAAGGTGCATCGTGAATATTACGTCAATGACGCCGGCCGCCAGATGGATATCCTCGCAATCAGCGTGTGGTTGCGATACCTGGAACTCAATGGCGAGGAGATTCCATTTCCCGCCAACGGTTACCAGGGCGACTACGTCTATGACATCGCCGCCGCCCTGCACCGCGAAAGCGGAGACGCCTTGCTCCGTCCCGCGGCGACGGTCATGCACGATATCCCACCGGATGAACCGGAGGGAGACGGGGCGGCTAAGGAAAAACGTATTGACGCGCTGATCGAGCGCGCCAAAACGCTGCTCGGGCCCACCGATTACCGCCGGGTTTTCGACATCGGACTTTCCGTCATCCTTGGCGACATACGGCGGGACCTGGAGGAGTTCGGCGTGGTCTACGACGAGTGGTTTTCCGAACGCTCGCTCACGGAAAGCGGCGCCGTGGAGCGCGCGATCGAGCGTCTGAAAAAAAGCGGGCACGTCTATGAAAAAGAGGGGGCGCTGTGGTTCCGCTCCACCGACTACGGCGACGAAAAGGACAGGGTGGTGGTGCGCGAAAACGGCCAGATCACCTATTTCGCCTCCGATATCGCCTATCACATGGACAAACTCGAACGCGGGTTTGAACGGGTGATCGATATCTGGGGCGCCGACCACCACGGTTACGTACCACGCATCAAGGCGGCGCTCGCGGCAATAGGCGACAACCCCGACAAGCTGGATGTCCTGTTGGTGCAGTTTGCCATCCTCTACCGCGGCGGCGAGCGTGTGCAGATGTCCACGAGATCCGGCGAGTTCGTCACCCTGCGCGAGCTGCGCCGCGAAGTCGGCAACGACGCGGCGCGTTTTTTCTATGTAATGCGAAAATGTGAACAGCACATGGATTTCGATCTGGATCTCGCAAAGTCGCAGTCGAATGATAATCCGGTTTACTACGTGCAGTACGCCCATGCGCGTATCTGCAGCGTGTTTAAACAAATGCGGGAGAAAAATTTACCTCATGACAGAGAAAACGGTATTCGTCACTTGCACCTGCTGACCGAACCCCATGAACAAGCATTGATGGCGACGTTGTCACGCTACCCGGAAGTGGTGGAGTCGGCGGCGCTTGCCTATGAGCCGCATCAACTTGCGCAATACTTGCGTGAGCTGGCTTACGATTTTCACACCTATTACAACACTCACACCTTCCTGGTCGATTCCAGCAACATGCGTCACGCGCGCTTGAATCTCATTGACGCCGGCCGCCAAGTCATCGCCAACGGCCTCCGTCTCCTGGGTGTGTCCGCACCTGAAACCATGTAAAGTATTTCCATGGCCCGCATACGCAAGAGCCAAAGCGGTCAGAGACGACGGAAATCCCAGCAGACGCCGGGATGGCTTCTGCTGCTATTCGGATTGGGTATCGGCATGGCCGCCGTGCTGCTCGTGCAATTCGTCATGCAGCGCACCGATTCGCGTGACGGTCTGGTCGGCTTGTTTTCCAAGGCGGCCAAAACGGCGGATGCAACAAGTGTAAATGCCGCCAAAAAAGAAAAATTGGCCAAGGCCGGAGAAACCGCCAAGCCCAAATTCGATTTCTACACCATTCTCCCTGAAGTCGAGACCGTGCTCCCGGACAAAGATGCCGGTAAAGCACAGGTAAGCGTCTCCCCCAAACCCGAAAAGGGAATACGCTACGTTCTCCAGGCCGCGTCGTTTGCCAGTTACGAGGACGCCGATCAACTCAAGGCCAAGCTGGCGCTCAACGGCCTGGTCGCCCATATCCAAAAGGTGTCCATTGAGGGCAAAGGCACATTCCACCGCGTGCGGCTCGGTCCTTACAACAGGCTTGATGAGCTGGATACCGTAAACCGACGGCTAAGACAGATGAACATCAAGGCGCTGCGGCTGAAAGTGAAAAAAGGAACTTAAAAAATACCTGCGTCAGCGGCTTCATTGACTGCCTCATTTCAAATCAGAAAGTTGCCGTTTTTTAGCAAGTGAGGAGTTGGGTAGTGGATTTTTTCCTCACGTCTTACGACTCACGGATTCATGGCAGAGTTAACTTCATCGCGGCAAATAGCCGGACTCACCGGACTCATTAGTTCCACACACTGAATTAATGCTATTCCTCCAGGTAGGTATAGCCTTCCAGACCCGCCGCCAGTTCGGAAAGATAGGACTTCCGCTCATCGGGGCCGAGCCAACTTGCCGCGTCAATCTTGGCACGGTAAGAGGCAAGCAGATCCTTGGAATCAAAGTGCACGTAACGCAATATTGAATCCACGCTGTCGCCGCGGCGCGGCTGCGCAAGACGGTAACCGCCGTCCGGCGTGAGTTCCACGTGCACCGAATCGGTATCGCCGAACAGATTATGCATGTCGCCGAGGATCTCCTGGTAGGCGCCGACCAGAAAAATACCCAACAGGTAGGTTTCATTATCACGCGGGGCATGCAACGGTAAGCTGGTCTCCACGCCTTCGCCGTCGACGTAGAAGTCCATGCGCCCGTCGGAATCGCAGGTAATGTCCCGCAGTACCGCGCGACGCACGGGCGGTTCATCCAAACGGTGAAGCGGAATAACCGGAAAGACCTGATCAATGGCCCAGTGATCAGGGGTGGACTGGAAAAGGGAAAAATTGCAAAAATATTTGTCCGCGAGCTTTTCGTTCAATTCATCGAGCGCCTCCCGGTGCGCCCGCGTCCCCGCCTGCAGGCGCTCGCGCACCTGGTGACAAATGGCAAAATAGAGCTGCTCAACCCGTGCGCGCTGTTTAATGTTCAGGACACCACGGTTAAACATTTCCTGTGCCTCAGACAACCGGTGTGCGGCGTCATGATAAACCTCAAGGGCCGAGCGAGCGGATAAACTCTGGAGCCCCTGACGCATGTCGTGAATAATCCGTGGTTCATCTCCCTCCACCGCCGTTATTTTTTCTTTCCCATAGGCAGGCTCAACATCAATCACATTGGTAATCAGGACGGCATGGTGCGCGGTCAGCGCCCTTCCGGACTCACTGATGATGTCCGGATGTACAAATTGGTATTCATTGCAGACGTCCCGCAGGGCGCGCACGATGTTGTCCGCGTATTCCTGTACCGAGTAATTCATGGAAAAGAAACTACGCGAGCGTGTCCCTTCGTAATCCACCCCGAGACCTCCGCCCACGTTGACGCAACGGATATCGGCGCCCAGATGGTGTAGTTCCACAAAATAACGCGCGGCCTCGCGCACGCCCGCCTGGATATGCTGAATGTTGGCGATCTGTGAGCCCATATGAAAGTGCATCATGCGAAGCGTCCCCAGCATGTTCGCCTCCCGCAAAAACTCGACCACCCTCAACACTTCAGTCGCAGACAACCCGAACTTGGATTTATCCCCGCCGGTATTCTGCCACTTGCCGGCACCGATCGATGCCAGGCGCACGCGCACCCCGAGCAATGGTTCAATATCGAGCGCACACGATTCCTGGATCACAAGCTCCAGTTCGGACAGTTTCTCGACAACGATGTAAACGCGATGTCCAAGCTGTTTTCCGATGAGCGCGAGACGGATATATTCACGGTCCTTATATCCATTGCATATCACCACGCCGTCTTTGCGGGAACGTGCCAACACCGCCAAAAGTTCGGGCTTACTGCCGGCCTCCAGGCCGATACGTTCACCGCCGTAATCGAGCAGCGCGTCCACGACGCTGCGCTGCTGGTTGACTTTGATCGGATACACGGCGGTGTAGTCGCCGCGGTAATTTTCAGCGGCCATGGCCCGATCAAAGGCCGTGCACAATTCATTCACACGGTGGTGCAAAATGCCGGAAAAACGCACCAGCACCGGCAGGGTAAGTTGATGGGACGAAAAATCACGCGTGAGCGTGTAGAGATCGACGCCGGGATGATCCGATTGCGGGTCGGGGCGCACGATCAAGTGGCCCTTCGGATTGATATCAAAATAACCGCCCCCCCAATGAACGATATTATACGTGCGGCGGGCCTTGTCGATATTCCAGTCTGACATGATTGGATCAAGATTATGGAAGATTCACGCTGGGAAGGGAATCCGGATTATGCGGTTCTTGCCAGTGACGACTTGTATCTTGTATCTTGTCGTTTACACATTCTGATTTCAAAATTTTTGGAGCAGCCATTGTGATCCCAGACTCAGGTTGGTTTACCGAGATATGCGAGGAATGCGGTTCCGCTTTTTCCATAAAGTTAAAGGAAAAGGTGCACGAAGAACAAACCCCCTATCAATATATCGAGATTTATGAAACCGAGACCTTTGGTACCCTGATGACCTTGGACGGTCTGGTCATGGTTACCGACAAGGACAATTTCATCTACCATGAGATGATGGTCCATCCGGCGCTGTTTGCACACCCCGACCCGAAACGGGTGTTGATCATCGGCGGCGGCGACTGCGGCTCGCTGCGTGAAGTATTGAAACACGGCACCGTTGAACTGGCCGAACAGGTGGAACTGGATGAACGGGTCACACGCGTCTCGGAGAAATTCTTTCCGGAGCTGACCGAATCCAACAACGATCCGCGCGCGCGGCTGCATTTCACCGACGGGATAAAATGGATGGCCGATGCCAAACCGGAAAGTTACGACGTCATTATCGTGGACTCCACCGATCCCGTGGGTCCGGCGGCCGGTCTTTTTTCCGAGGCGTTTTACAGGGACTGCTTCAAGGCCCTGCGCGCGCACGGCATCGTCGTCGGCCAAAGCGAATCGCCCCTGTTTCACGCCTCGATCATCAAGTCCATGCGCGGCGCCTTACGGGCCGCGGGCTTTCAGGACGTCGCCACACTCAATTTTCCACAATGCAGTTACCCTTCGGGCTGGTGGACCGCCACGCTTGCCTGCAAGGACGCCTCACTCTCGGACTTTCGTCAAGACGCCGCGGCCCATAAGGATTTCCCCACCCGTTATTACAATCCTGCCATGCATACCGCCGCCCTGGCGACACCGGAATTTTTCCCCGAGGCACTTGGGTAACAGGTTTCTGCGACCCCGCCATAACCCGGCTTCGCTAAAAATAGGGGGCCATCATGCGGCCCGGTCCCGGTTTCCGCCACCATACTCTGAAAGTTGGATGCTTGGATACTTTGAAGGATTGAAGAACGCCCTGTCCTTTGCCGTGGGCTGCAAGCGTAATGTGGGTCCCCCTCCCACAAAATCATGCACCTAATTGGTGTTTTAAGCCTTTATGGACTATAACTTACTTTAAAGGCTAGATAAATCAGGCGCCTACACAGACAAGGAAGCCGCTCATTCAGGAGGGAAAAGTGTTGGATCGCCGTCCCATACGGAACGTGGGTGGTGTGGTACTCGCCCCTTTCTTTTCTTCGCCCCCAGCAAACTCCGGCCGTGCAGGCGGCGAGCATAAACGCCTGCTCCCGACAAACAACAAAACCCGTACAGATGTGCGTCGAGACCTGAAAGAGGCGGACATGCAATGAAACTGTCTCTGAAATACAAGGCCGCGCTGCTGATTGCGATCGCTGAGTTTGCATTACTTGGCCTGTTGGTTGTAAGCGGCTTCGTGCCAACACGCCAGGATTCTGAAGAACGGCTTGCCATTTATGCCCGTTCCACGGCGGAACTGATTGCAGCTTCCGTCACGGAACCCCTGCTCGCCCATAATCCGGCTCGGTTGCAAAACCTTCTGCAAGAAGTCGTCAACAAATATCGCATCAGGCATATCACCGTCACCGACCCTCAGGACAGGCTCCTGGCCGAGGCAGGGACGCAGACCGCGCCGGAAGCGGCCGTCGAAGTCACCTATCCGATAACCGTTGCCGGCAATCTGCTCGGCACAGTACGCCTTGAAGGCGCGCGCGCGGAAACCGGAACGATACTGGCCGATATGGTGAAATCGAACTTAATCATTGTCGCTCTGGCCATATTTCTAGTCGTATTGACCTCACTGACATTGGGTTGGTTGCTTACGCGCAACATAAGCGCTCTAAGAAAAGGCGTTAGCGCGTTAAGCCAGGGTGATTACAAGGCGCGAATAGGGGTCAGCGCTAACGACGAGGTAGGTGAGCTGGTTACACACTTTAATAACATGGCTTCGAGACTGGAAAATGCCGTCCACGAACTAAACCAAAGCCATATGCGTTTCCAGAACATGGCCAACAATATCTCCGACTGGCTTTGGGAAACCGATCTGGAGGGGCGATATAGTTACGCATCGCGCAAGGTTGAAGCGGTTTTGGGTTATACCCCGGAAGAAATAGTCGGGATCAGTGCCTTTGAGGTAATACATCAGGCGGACACCAAAAGACTGGAGCGGTTTTTTAAACTATTAAAACAACAACGTAAACCCTGCCGTGGATTTGAATTCCGCGCACACGACAAAAACGGCAACACGGTGACGCTGAAAACCAACGGCAGTCCGATCATTGACGCATCCGGAAATCTTGTCGGCTATCGCGGGGTAACACGCAACATCACGCGACACAAGGACGATGAGTCCAGACTTTTATACCTTGCCGAACACGATGCCCTGACGGGGCTGCTCTCGCGACACAAATTCCTGGAAATTCTCGAGGACGAGATCAAGCTGTCATTGCACTCCGGCCTACCCGCCACAGTGCTTTTCATCGATCTCGATGATTTTAAACTGATCAACGATACCCACGGACATATGGTTGGTGATTCTCTCCTTCGGGTCATCGCCAATATCCTGCTGAGACAGGCCGGGGAATTTAACGTCACCGCGCGCCTGGGAGGCGACGAATTCGGCGTTCTTCTCCGGGGCGGCGGCCCTGATGAGGGCGCGGCGTTGGTCCAACGCATCCTGCCCGCAATCGAGTCCACCCAGCTTACAAAAGGCGAAACCGCCGTACACCTGTCGGCCAGCGTAGGAATCTGTTCGTATCCCGAGGGAGGGGAAGACAGCGAGACGCTGCTGGCGCACGCCGATATTGCCATGTCGCGCGCCAAGTCCCTCGGACACAACCGTTACCATGTGTACCAACCGTCGGACAAGGATCTTGAGGATATGCGTCAGACGGTCAACTGGCAGACGATCATCCACGATGCCATCGAAAAAGACCGCCTGTACCTGCACTTTCAGCCGATTACAGGAGTATCCAAGGGAACAGAGGGACGCTACCTTGAGGCGTTGGTTCGAATGCGCGATGGAAACGGTAAAACTTACACCGCCGCCCAGTTTATAAGCACCGCGGAACACACCGGCCACATCGCCAAAATTGATATGTGGGTGTTACAAAACATCCTAAAACTACTCGGCGAACCGGAGCATCAGCAATGTGTCATCGCTATGAACCTGTCCGGCCGTTCGCTGGGGACACCGGGTTTTCTGGATTCTTTTCAGGAAAGACTGTTTGAAAGCGGCGTCCACCCCAACAATATTGTTTTTGAGCTCACGGAATCCGCTGCAATCGCGGAAATGACCAAGGCGGAAAGCTTCATTGCCATTATGAAAAAGCTGGGTTACCGGTTTTCGCTCGATGACTTCGGAGTGGGTTTTTCATCCTTTTCCTACATGAAACATCTTCCCGTGGATCAAATCAAAATTGACGGCAGTTTCATATGCCATCTGGATACGAGTCGCGAGGATCAAATTTTTGTGAACGCCATTGTACAGGTCGCACACGAACTTGGATTGATGACCGTCGCTGAGTTCGTCGAAACGCGGGAAACGATGGAGCTGCTGTTTGATATGGGGGTGGATTACGTTCAGGGATACTACGTCGGCAAACCCGGGCCGACCCTCGCAATCCCTATGATTAAACGATCGCCACGCCGCGTTGCGGGAAAAAAGATCGGGCGTATTTGAGGGCGTACAAAGCATGGAGGCCGTGGACGGCTTATGTTAAACATAGTATAAACTCCGTAACAAAAGACATCCGCAACCGCACCAAGAGGAACTTGTCTTATGGATGAACCCAAAGTTGCGCAGAAAGGCCCTTATACCCTTGAACTTCAACCTGGTACCTATTGGTGGTGCGCCTGCGGAAGATCCCGGACCCAACCTTTCTGCGACGGCTCGCATAAGGAAACCGACATTGCGCCGATCAAGATCGAAATTACGGAAACCAGGCAAGTCGCGCTTTGTGGATGCAAGCACACCCTTAACAAGCCCTACTGCGACGGCGCACATGATAATCTGACGTGATCAGATTCCGGGTTATCCCGGCACGGTCGCGTCGGTCGGGGAGGACCAAACAATACCAAGATTTATCGCTCTGAATCCCGACGACGCCGGGACCCGGGATCATGACAATGCTGCCGACAATTCCGTTCGCCGTTTTCAACCGGCGCACTATAATAAATTATGAAAGTTGACAGGAGAAACGCGTGAAAAAGATTGTGGTCACTATCATCGGCGGGATCGTGCTGGTGCTTGGTGCGCTGGCCGGTCTGCCGTACTGGTTTGGAATGGAAACTGAAAAAACCTATACCAACACGGTAAAACGGCTTTCGGAGAGCGGAAATATCCGGCTTTCAAGCAAGAGGTTCGAGCGAGGTTGGCTGAGTTCAACGGCTGAGACCGTCATCCGCTATCCCGGCCTGCCGATCGAATTTAATGCGTTACACAAAATCAGTCACGGGCCGATTCCGATCGACCGCCTGCTGGAAGGCGGCATCCACTACACTCCGGTTCAGGCCCTCATAAAAAGCCGCGTCACCGTGGTTGCCTTGGGCGGTGATCAAAGCAAACCGTCCGCGCTCCTTTCCCGGTTGCCGCCGCTTACGGCCGACACCACCATCGGTCTTAACGGCGACGGCACCGTTCATATCGGCCTCCCCGAGATAAAGAAGGCCACCCCGGACGGGGGCACGTTTGAATGGCGCGGAATGACCGGCGATCTTGCTTTCGACAAGGAATGGAATAAATTGAGAGCCAATCTGCGGATCCCGGGCATTTCATTCACGGGCACCTCCGGAAAGGGTCTGACGGGAGATCTGTCACTTTCGAATTTAACCGTGCATTCGGATTTGCATGAAGGTGCCGCCGGATATTTCTTCGGCGAAAATTTAGTAACCATTGAAAAAGTGGGGCTCGGGCCGACCATCGTTCTTCGCGGCCTGCGATTCTCCACCATGACGCGCCCGTCCGGCGACAACGTCAACATGGTTATCACGTATAAGATAAAAGAAGCGAACGTGGCCAATGACCGCTATGG
>WGFP01000126.1 GCA_015492195.1 Acidiferrobacterales bacterium | reverse complement strand
TCGCCGCCATGAGTTCCATACGGTTGTTGGTGGTTTGCCGCTCGAAGCCGTAGAGTTCTTTTTCATGACGGCCGCTGCTGAGGATCGCGCCCCAGCCGCCGGGGCCGGGATTGCCGCGGCAGGCGCCGTCCGTATAGATAACAACCTTATCCATAGTGGCGGGGACGTCCGCCCCAGGCGCCTTTTACCGAAATGCGCGTTGCGGGTTCGGTCGCCGTCGAGCCGACAGCGCGTTTGGCCTTCCATTTGAGCGGCAACGGCGTGACGCCGGGGACACGCTTCTTCGCCACCACAAGATAGCACCCCGCCATCATCGGCCACCACCGATCCCCCACCTTGTCCATAAAGTAGAGACGGTCCATCACGGTCTCGCGCTGGATCGGCGGACGGTAAAAAAACATACTGCCATGGGTAAGCTCGAAGTCGAGCAACCTTAACCAATCCTTGACACGCGCCAGCATGAAAAAATGTCCACACCAGGGCATGGATCGCCGCCTCCAGGTAAACAATTTGCGCAGCCCCCACAGGCTCGCGGGATTGAATCCCAGAATCACCACATGGCCCTCGGGGCTGAGTATCCGGTTGACCTCGCGAAGCACCTGATGGGGATCGTTGCTGAAATCGAGCGTGTGGGGCATGACCACGACATCCACGCTTTTGGTATCAAAGGGGAGCGCTTCCGGGTGTCCACGAACCGTCGTGCCGTCGGCCCGGGCCGTCAGCTCGAGCAAGATGCGCGTGGGCGCCACACAGGCGTCCATCATGTCCAGCTTGCCGACGCAGCCGAGTTGCACGCCGACGGTGCCATAGAGATTCGGCAGCACACTGCGGAGGTGATGGGACTCAACCGCATGCAGGGAACGACCAAGCGGCGTCTCAAACCACTTACACAACGCTCGGCGCAACGTTACTCCCTGATCATTATTGCTCATTGACGTACCCAGCCGGCCATTCCACACTTAGCGGTATGGTGCCTGTTTTACACGTCTGCGCGTTTCAGGACAACTATATCTGGCTGATCCGCGGGCGGTCGCCCGATCGCGCGGCCATCGTTGACCCGGGTGACGCGGAGCCGGTGTTCGCGGCGCTTGAGAGCCGGCACCTGACGCCGGTGGCGATCCTTTGCACCCACCACCACTTTGATCACGTGGGCGGCGTACAGGAAATCACGGCCCGTTATCCGGTCCCCGTTTACGGGCCGGCGCAGGAACACATCCCGGCATGCACGCACAAGTTGCGCGAGGGCGACCGGGTACGGCTGGAGGAACTCGGGCTTGAATTCGACGTGCTCGATGTACCGGGCCACACCGCGGGACACATCGCGTATTACGGCAACGACATGTTATTCTGCGGCGACACCCTGTTCTCCGCCGGCTGCGGACGATTGTTCGAGGGTACGGCGGAACAGATGTACGCCTCACTCAATAAACTTGCCGCCCTGCCGGAAAATGCAAAAGTCTATTGTGCGCACGAGTACACGCACGACAACCTGCGCTTTGCGTTGACGGTGGAACCGGAAAATCAGGACACCCGGGGCCATCTGGAGAAAACCAAGGCGCTGCGCGCCGACAATCAACCCACCCTGCCCTCGAATATCGGACTGGAGCGGCGCATCAACCCCTTCCTGCGTGCCGCGCAAACGACCGTTCGTCGCAGCGTGACCTCCCACTATGGACAGGATATGGATTCGGATGTCAAGACGTTCGCCGCTCTTCGCCGATGGAAGGATGGGTTTCGAGGTTAGCCCGGTTGACGCTCGCCCCGCTTCTCCCTACCATTTATCTACATGGACTGGAAGAAAAGCAATAAACAAGCCCGTGCCTTATTTTTTATTCTCGGACTCTCCCTGATTCTGGGGGGATGTGCCACTCTTTCCTCTGACGGCGTTGTCACTGATGAAGACACCGCTGCCCTGCCAAAAGAAAATACATCAACCCTTTCTGATGGCGACACTGACGAGGTTTTTCCCGCCGTCGGATATGTCGACAAGGCGGCAAAATCGTACGACGATTTGTGGGACCGGATACGCGACGGGTTCGCCATGGAAAAACTCGACAGTCCGCTTGTCGCGCGCCACGAGCGGTGGTTCGTCAATAATCCTGCATATATGGAACGCATGATCAACCGCGCCCGCCGTTACCTCTATTACATTGTGGAAGAAGTGGAAAAGCGCGGCCTGCCGATGGAAATCGCCCTGCTGCCGGCGATCGAGAGCGCCTATAAGCCTCACGCCTACTCGCGTGCGCACGCCGTGGGTCTGTGGCAGTTCATACACTCCACCGGACGTATGTACGGCTTGAAAATAAACTGGTGGTACGACGGCCGGCGCGACGTCATCGCCTCCACCGGCGCGGCGCTCGATTATCTGGAGAAACTTTATGCAGACTTCGAGGGCGACTGGCACCTGGCGCTGGCGGCCTACAACGCCGGCGAAGGCAAGGTCATGCGAAAGATGGCCTACAACCGCCGCCATGGGCTGCCCACTGATTACGAACATCTGAAGCTCAAACGCGAAACCCGAAATTACGTACCCAAGCTCATGGCGCTGGTCAACATCGTGGCCGATCCTGAAAAATACGGGATGCAGCTTGCGCACATTCCCAACGAACCCTACTTTGCCCGCGTGGACACCGGCTCCCAGATCGACCTCGGCGTGGTGGCCAGGCTGACGGACATGCACATCAACGAGCTGTACAGCATCAACCCGGGTTTCAGGCGCTGGGCCACCGATCCCAATGGACCGCACCATCTGCTGATTCCAGTCGACAAGAAAGAAACGTTGATCGCAGGGCTCAATAAGCTGCCGGAAAATGAACGGATTAAATACCGCCGTCATAAGGTCAAGCGCGGCCACACCCTCTATGATATTTCGCGTCGCTACGGGGTCAGCATACGCGCCATTAAAACCGCAAACGGGTTGCGCTCCAACATCCTGCGAATCGGGCGCAGCCTGCTGATCCCGGTTTCCAGTCGGCCCCTGAGACCGGTGGTCACTCGGACGCCGCGTCGCACGAGATCCATGCCGATCCCCACTGCGGGGACGCAACCTATTATTCATCGTGTGCGTTCCGGCGAAACATTGTGGAGTATCGCCCGCCGGTACAACGTATTAATCCGTCAGCTTGCGGAATGGAATCTGATCGATCCACGCGATGTGCTGCGCCTCGGGCAGAAGTTAAAGATCTGGACTTCCGGCAAACCTTCGGTTTCGCTTTCTCCTCTCACCCCTACCGGTTAGTCGCGTTTACCCGTATTCGCTCCTGTTGCATACAAGTGACAGCACGTCTCGTGCGTTGCGCTGAAACGGCTGGGGCCGGGATAGCTTTCGCGGCACGCCGCCGTGGCCTCCGGGCAACGTGGATGAAAATGACACCCCGCAGGCGGATTGCTGGGTGACGGAATATCCCCCTCAAGGCGTATGACCTTCCGTCCCGTGTCGGTATCAATCCGCGGCACCGCCGACAGCAGCGCCTGGGTATAAGGATGCTTGGGGCTCTCAAGCACCTCGTGGACCAGGCCCTTCTCCACGATCCGGCCAAGATACATCACCGCCACTTCATGCGCCAGGTATTCCACCACCGACAGATTGTGAGTGATAAAAAGATAGCTTAAGCCCAGTTCATCTTGCAGTTGTTTCAACAGGTTCAGAATCTGCGCCTGCACCGACACATCCAGCGCGCTGGTGGGTTCATCACACACAATAAGCTGCGGATCCACCGCGAGTGCGCGCGCGATGCTGATACGCTGGCGCTGCCCGCCGGAAAATTCATGCGGATAACGGTTCCGCGCCTCCGCCGGCAGACCCACGTGCCGGAGCAGCGCCTCCGTCCGCGCGGCGCGATCCTGTGGATGCCCGCCCAAATCCTGCGCGCGCATGCCCTCCTCCAGAATGTCCCCGACCAGCATCCGCGGATTAAGCGAGGCGTAGGGATCCTGGAAAATCACCTGGAACCGGCGGCGCATGGGACGCAACGCCCGTTCCGAGAGCGCGGTCAGTTCCTCGCCGTCAAACGTAACGCTGCCCGCCGTCGGCCGGATGAGCTGGAGAATGCCCTTGCCGACCGTGGTCTTGCCGCAACCGGATTCACCCACGAGCGCGAGGGTGCGCCCTTTGCCGATTTCCAAGGAAACGCCGTCCACCGCTTTGACGTGACCGACAACGCGGCGAAACACACCCTTGTGGATGGGAAAATGCACCTTGAGATCCGTCATGCGCAACAGGACCTCATTCGCCGGCCCGGCGGGTGACGGCGGTGCATCCTTCGTGGACGGGGGCGCCGATGGCGCCTCCGCGACCGCTTCGGTCGTCGGAATGTCGGGATCATATAAATGACAACGCACGCCACTTTCGGTTTTATTGATCCAGCGCGGCGCCTTCTGCCGGCACAGATCCCAGGCCTGGTCACACCGTTCGGCGAACCGACAACCGTGAAACGCCTGCGCCAACGACGGCACGGAGCCGGGAATGGCATCCAGCGCCTGCCCGCGCTTGAACCGGCTGGGCAAGGAACGAAACAGCTTGCGCGCATAGGGATGGCGCGGTTCGGCAAAGAACGTTTTGCGCGGCGCCGATTCGACGATTTGGCCGGCATACATCACGGCCACATGATCCGCCATCTCAGCCACCACGCCGAGATCATGGGTGATCAGCAAAACCGCCATGCCGGTTTTTTGTTGCAGCTCCTTGAGAAGGCGCAGGATCTGCGCCTGGATGGTTACGTCCAGGGCGGTGGTCGGTTCGTCGGCGATGAGGATATCGGGCTCGGACGCCAGGGCCATGGCGATCATGGCGCGCTGTTTCATCCCGCCGGAGAGTTGGTGCGGGTATTCATGGTACCGTCGTTCGGCGTCGGCGATGCCGACCGAGGTGAGCAAGGCCACAACCCGTTCCCGCGCCCGTCTGTCGCTGAACCCCTCGGGCAGGGCCTCGCGAATCTGTGTCCCGATGGTCAACACCGGATTGAGCGAGGTCTGCGGCTCCTGGAAGATCACGGCAATGCGGCGCCCCCGAATTTTGCGCATGTCGCGCTCCGGAATTGCCAGCACGTCCTGATCTCCCAGCATGACCCGTCCGGCGACGATGCGCCCGGCGGGTTCCGGCACGAGTTGCAATAACGACAAGGCGGAAATGGATTTGCCGCAGCCGGACTCGCCCAGAAGCGCCAGGGTTTCGCCGCGGCGGAGCTCGAAGCTGATTCCGTCCACGGCGCGCACCGTGCCTTCCGGGGTGTCGAACCAGGTCTTTAAGCCTTCAACTTTCAACAAAGCTTTTGTCATAAATTCAGTTTCTTCTTGTTACTTCCGCAGACGTGGATCAAACGCATCCCGCACCGCGTCGGAGAACAGGTTCGCCGCGAGCACAAGACCGAACATGAACACGAAGGCCGCCGCCAGACTCCACCACACCATGGGTTCGCGCGCCATTTCCAGCCGCGCACTGTTGATCATGTTCCCCCAACTGTCCATGCTGGGATCAACACCGATGCCGACGTACGACAGCACCGCTTCGGCCAGCACCAAGCCGCTGAAATCCAACACCACCGTGATCAGGACGATGTGCATGACGTTGGGGAACAGATGGCGCATCATGATTCTTACGTTGCCGACGCCCAGCGCGCGCGCCGCCTGGATATAATCCACTTCACGCAGCTTTAACGTCTCTCCGCGCAGCAGGCGGCACAAACTTGTCCAGCTGGTCACGCCCAGAATAATGGTCAGAAAAAGCAGCCGCGTGTCCGCGCGCGCCACCACGGTTTCGAAGGACTCGGGATGATTCGCCATATAGACCTGAAGACTCAGAATCGCCGCGGCGATTAAAAGTACGCCGGGGATCGAACTCAGAGTAGTGTAGGTATACTGAATGACGTCATCCACCCATCCGCGGAAATAGCCGGCCATCACGCCCAACACCAGCGCGAAGGGCAGCATCACCAGTGTGGTAAGCGTGCCGATCACAAGGCCCGTACGTATGCTCTTCAACGACTTGTAAAACACGTCCTGCCCGACCTGATCGGTCCCGAGGATGTGATAATGTAATGCCATGTTTACAGAGTAAGAACCGACAAGAATCAATGCCCCGATAGTAACCAGGATCGTGCGCCAGGGGAGATCACTGTCACCGCGCGCAAGCCGGCGCAGGGCGTGCATAAATTGTTCGCCGGGTCTGCGCCACAGCAGCACAAAGGCGCCGACAAGGAATACCCATACTATTCCGCCTTCAAGGGTGGCGACGGCCCCCCGCTTAACAATGTCAGCGGTCCTATCCCGCGGATCCTCAAGGTGGGCGCCGCCGTAAAGCAGGCGGGGATATTCACGTGTGATGCTGCCGTCGGGATGTTCCACCGTTTCCTTGGTAAATCCATGCACGGCAAACGGCGCCGAGTAGGTCTTTTCCACGCGTGTACGCAGAGGGGTCGCGATCTTATCAAGAAGAGACAGGACCTCTGATGAATATTGGTCCTGATCCGGCAGACGTTCACGAAAATGCACCGAGTCCAGCAAGCCGATGAATACATAGGCCGAGAGAATCACCATTGCCGCCATGGCCAGCGGCCGCCGCGCCACCTGACGCCAGGGGGCGCGCAGATGTTCACGCCGTGAGGCGTAAACGCCGAAGGCGATCGCCGCCGTCAACAGCACATAGATGAGAACGTCCGTCACCAGAAATACCGGTTGAAACGGCATCAGCGCACCTCAGTTCAGCCTGACCCGCGGATCGACCACGGTGTAACTGATATCGGTCAAAATCAGACCAATGATGTACAACACCGAACCCAGGAACACCATGGCGCGCACAATGGCGAAATCCTGGGAATTAATGGCGTCGATGGTGTAACTGCCGAGACCGGGGATGCCGAAGAACGACTCCATGATCAGGCTGCCGATAAACAACAGCGGGATGATCACCACGACACCCGTGAGAATCGGAATCATGGCGTTTTTCAACACATGGTGGAACAGCACGCGCAACTCCGACAACCCCTTGGCGCGGGCGGTGCGAACGTAATCCTTGTTGATCTCTTCCAGAAAAAACGTGCGGTACAGACGCGTGCTGGAGCCGATCCCGCCGATCACGCCGATAATTACGGGCAGGATAATGAATTTGATGGCCTCGACGCCGGTGTCGTAACCCGAGATCGGCACCAGATGCAAAAGCTTGCTGACCAGGTACTGTCCGCCGATAACATAAAATAATGTGGAAATGGACATCATGATCACGGCCACCACCACGCCCCAGGTATCCAGATAGGAGCCGCGGAAAAACGCCAACAACATGGCAAAGGTTATATTCACCAGAATGCCGACCAGAAACGTCGGTAGCGCGATCGCGAGACTCGGCCACATTCGGCTCATGATGTCGCGGCCGATATTGCGGCCCTGGTCCGAACGCCCGAAATCAAATACAAACAACCGTACTGAGTGCCTGAAAAAAATCGTATCCGTAAACTTGTCGGCACCCGCCGCCCGGCTGTTGTAAAGAAGCGGCTTGTCATAGCCGCGGTCTTCCTTCCATTTTGCAATCGCCTCGGGCGTGACGCGCTTCATGCCCAAGTGAATGCGCGCCATGTCGTCCGGGCTGTTGACAAAAAAGAACAGCGCGAAGGTCAGAAGGTTCACCCCGATCAGAATCGGAACGGCGTACAGCAAACGACGGACAATGTAGGCGATCATCGTCCATCCTCCCGGTCCGAACCGCGCCGTTGCACCCGGCGCTCGCGCCGTATGTAAGCCAGCACCGCCGGGAAAGCGCTTGCGACCAACACAACCGCGAGCAGGCCGATCGGCCACACCACCGGCCGGTTCCACGCCGTGCGTTTTTGTGACCGCAGTTCAGGATCAAGCCGAAGATATTTCAATGTATTGTTCGCCATGACGTGGGGCTTGGCGTTATATACCCAGGCGTGTTGCAACGTGAAGTTTTTGGGATGGATTCCCCACACCCAGGGCGCGTCGCGACGTAAGATATCGACCATTTGATCGATGATGGCCAGGCGTTCCGGCCCGTTATCCATGTTCTTCATGCGCTCAAACAGACGATTGTATTCGGGATTATCGTAGTTGGCGGCGTTTTCACCGTTGTTACCGACCTTTTTGTTGGGCCCATGAAGAAGGAACAAAAAATTTTCCGGGTCAGGATAATCCGCGTTCCATCCCCAGACAAATATCTGAGCATTCCCTTTGCGCATTTTTTCCTGGAAGCGGTTGTAGTCCGTCGCGCGCACCACAAGCTGGATATTGAGCTTCTTGAACTGCTTGGCCATCCAGTCGAGTTGCGCCTTCTCCTCGGGCCCGGTGGCGGGGGTTTCGAAATAAAGCAGCAACGGTTTACCGGTACGGGCGTCCCGGCCGTCCGGATAACCGGCCTCGGCCAGAAGTTTGCGGGCGTAGCTGATGGGCTTGCGCTTAGGCTTACCGTTCACCCAATCATAGACGTAAGGATTGATGCCCGCGCGCCCCTCCCTATGGCCGAAAATACCGGGCGGCAGCGGTCCCTGGGCGGCAATCCCGCGACCGTTACGAAAGATGGAGATCTGTTCCTCGTAGTCGACCGCGATCGAGATCGCCTGACGCAGCTTGCGGGCGCGCTCGCTGTAGCCGCCGACAACGGGGTCGAGCATATTGAACCCCATATAGTAGGTCGAGGCGGCCACGCTGGTAAGCAAAGTGATACCCTTTTTCTTCATGGCCTCGGTCACTTCCGTGTCGCCGCTGCCGCTGAAGCGAACCGCCTGATCAAAACTTTCCGAGAGAACCCCGGAACGGTCGTAATACCCTTGCAAAAATTTATTCCAGTAGGGAATGCTTTCCTTCTCAAGGCTGAATATCACCTTGTCAATAAAAGGCAGGCGCTTGCCGGCATCGGCAAGCAACCCCCTGCGCCTGTCTTCCGCCTCGCCTTCGCTGGGATAATGCTCCTCGTGATAGTTGGGATTGCGCTCCAGCACCATCCGGCGATTGGGATCATTCATCGTCAACATGTAGGGGCCGGTGCCGACCGGATACCAGTGAAGGGTCAGGTTCTTGCGCGCCATCCCCGGCTGAGAAAAGAAGCGATCAACCTCGGGCGCCATGGGCGCGAAGAACGGCATGGCCATCCAGTACAGGAGCTGGGGATACTTGCCGTATATTTTCACGCGATAGGTGTAGCGGTCCACCACTTCGGCGCCGGCAAGCGGATAGCGGGTGAGGTCAAGATACACACCGTCTTCGCGGCCGTCGGCGAGTTTTTTATACGCCCTGTCGAGCGTTTCGGCATAGGCCTTAAGTCCGACGATGTAGTCGGCCATCAGGCTCAATATGGGCGAATGCAGCTTGGGGTGCGCCAGGCGCTTGATCTGGTAAACGTAGTCCGCCGCCACCAACTCACGCGTCCCGGTCCGCGGAAAATCAGCGACGGTGTAGATCTTTGAAAGATCACGCTCGCTCAATGCATGATACAGATACCGGCCCTCGGCGTCCTTTGCGAAGGCCGGGTGCGGTTGATAATAAATTCCCGGGCGGATACGGATCTCGTAAATGCTGTATGCAATATCGGTTGCGGATGCCTTCGGCGACAGCTTCCGTCCGTTTTGATCAAGATAAACCGGGGTGGGAATAGATACGGCCGTCAATGGAACTAAAGTATAGGGGCGCTTCAGATAATGGTATTGGAAAGGCGGCTCGTAGATCTGGGCGATAAATTCATATTCGTTGGAACTGTAGGAACGCGCGGGATCAAGATGCTTCGGACGTTCGCGGAAACTTGCATATAGAATATTCTTACCTTCTTCCGATGCCGGATATGGATTGTTCCACGCAGCCGGGGCGTGGACGGGAAAAATGGCAAGCGCTGACAATAAAACGACATAAAATAAGTACGAGCGAATCATTTTTCTTAATTCGGTTGTCCGGATATCGTATTTCATTGCCGGAAATGGAGTAGTCGCCGTTGGCCATCAATATACCAGATTCGGCCTGTTTAGCCCCTTCCCCAAGACGGAGATTTTCGCTACTGTAGCGGCTTGTATTCGCCCCGGTGCTTTCAAGACAAACACTGACCCCGGGGCACAATCGCTCTAACCAAGACTGTACGGAGTATGCATTATGGGATTTCTCGCGGGGAAACGGGCATTGATCGTGGGTGTCGCCGGTGATCGTTCCATCGCCTGGGGCATTGCCAAAGCCATGCGCCGTGAAGGGGCCGAACTCGCTTATACGTATCAAAATGAGAAACTCAAGGAACGGGTGGGGAAACTCGCCGCCCAAACGGAATCCGACATCATCATTCCTTGCGACGTGTCCAGCGACGAAGAAATCGAAGCGGTCTTCTCACGCCTGGATGATTACTGGGACAAGCTGGACATCATAGTCCACTCGGTTGCGTTCGCCCCGCGTGAACAACTCTCAGGACCCTATATAGACGCCGTTACGCGCGAGGGATTTAAAGTCGCGCACGAGATCAGTTCCTACAGTTTCGCCGCGCTGGCCAAGGCGGGACGTACCATGATGCAGGGCCGAAACGGAGCGTTGTTGACGCTTTCGTATCTTGGTGCGGTGCGTTCCCTTCCCAATTACAACGTCATGGGGCTAGCCAAGGCAAGTCTGGAAGCCAACGTGCGCTACCTGGCTCAATCTCTGGGGCCGGAAGGGATACGCGTCAATGCCGTTTCCGCCGGACCCATCAGAACCCTGGCGGCGGCGGGTATCAGCGATTTTAAGAAACTGCTGGATTACAACGACAAGATGTCGCCGCTCGGACGGGGGGTGACCATCGACGAAGTCGGCAACGTCGCCGCCTTCCTGTGCTCCGACATGGCTTCCGGAATCACGGGGGAAATCACCTACGTGGATGCCGGCTTCAACACGGTGGCGGTCGGCAGCAACTGGAACACATAGACGCCGCCGCGTTTAACTAGCTAGAGCTTGTCTGAGTAGATCTCGATATCCGCCTTCTTTCTGAGCCCGGCGCGATAATTGGCGTAATAATCGGCGCCGCGGCGCGCGCGCAATTGGCGCCGGACCTTCTCCCTGAGCGCGGCATCCGCCTGCTCCGGCTTTCCGTCCCAGACCCGCTTTAATGCAAAAACCGCATTGCCTTGATCGCCGAGGTCCACGACGCCATGGACGGCTTTCCCTGACGGCGGTTTTTGCGCCCGGAACGCTGCATCAACGATACGCCGGTCCACGCCTTTCGTTTGTTCGCGCGTCAGTGGACCCGGGGTCCATAATTTCAGCTTATACTCCTTTGCCAGAAGCCTGAGTTGCGCCCCCTCTTGAAGACGCTGAGAAATTCTGGCGCCTAATTCCTGCGCTTTTTCCCGGGCCCGTTGTTGTTTGAGCGCACGTTCAATGCGCGTCCGTACTTCCGAAAGCGGTCTGACAGCCGCGGGGCGGTGACCAATGACCCGCAGTGCCACCAAGGTTTCGGAATTAATCTCGATGGCATCACTGTTTCGTTTTTGTTCAAGTACATCCGGATCAAAAGCCGCCGCCACGACTTTAGGCTCTGCAGCAATCCCTTTTCCGCCTGTACGCGTGAACCATCCGCTCTGTCGCACCTG
>WGFP01000125.1 GCA_015492195.1 Acidiferrobacterales bacterium | reverse complement strand
GATTGCCCGCGGCGCCCCCGAGAATCAACATCAGGCCCACCGCTACCTGGGTGTCGTTCACGCCCAGACGCCGCACCATGAACAGAATCACCACGACGGCGATGAAGGCGATGACGATAAACAACATATTCTGCCAGCCGCCGGCGTCGCTCAAAAACCCGAAGGCGGCGCCGGAATTGAAAACCAGCGTCAGGTTTAAAAACGGCGTGACCTTTACCTCCGCGTGGCGGATGAGATACTTGACCGCCGCAAATTTGGTGGCCTGATCCAGCACAAAAACCAAAACAGCGATCCATAGATACTTAAACATCAGGCGTAGCTCCTGATCTCACCTTTACCGGTTACATTCTCAACACACCGCCTGCAAAGCAAGGGGTGATCCGAGTCGGACCCGACATCCTCTCGGTGATGCCAACAGCGAACGCATTTTTTATGGTCTGATGGACTGACCCGCAGGTAAAGCCCCTTGATGCCGGTCTCAACGCTTTCCGGCGGACGCTCCTTGACGGGGTGCACGCGCGCGTAGGAACTGATAAACACAAAACGCAACTCGTCATCCAGTTTCCGTAATTGGTCAAGCAGGCCCGGCTCACAATAAAGATCCACTTCCGCATCCAGTGAAGAGCCGATAGCGCCCGCGACTCGAAGTTTCTCCAACTCCCGGCTGACCGCATCCCGCACGGTGATCACATCGTCCCAGAATTTTTGAGTCATGCCATTTTTTAATTCCGGTGTTTCACAAAACTCCGACGGTATCGTATACCACGTGGCCAAAAACACGGATTCTTCACGTTTTCCCGGCATGTGCCGCCAGATCTCTTCGGCGGTGAAGCTGAGAACCGGGGCAATGAGACGAACCAAGGACTCAAGAACGTGAAACATGGCGGTCTGTGCCGACAGGCGTCCGCGGCTTTCCTGCTGCATGGTGTACATTCGATCCTTGAGGATATCAAGATAGAAACTGCCCATCTCCACGACACAGAATTGATGTATCTTCTGATAGATCTGATGGAAATTAAACGATTCGTAGGCGGCGAGCGTTTCATCCTGAAGTCTCTTCGCGTCCGCCACCGCCCAACGATCGAGTGCAAGCATTTCCTCCGGCGGTAATAAATTTTTTGGATCAAATCCGGTAAGGTTGGCAAGCAGATACCGCGCGGTGTTACGAATACGCCGATAGGAGTCGGCCATACGCTTTAGAATCTCATCGGAAATGCTCATCTCCGCACGGTAGTCCGTCGCCGCCACCCACAGGCGCAGGATATCCGCCCCCAGGGTCTTGATCACTTTTTGGGGGGCGATCACATTCCCCCGGGACTTGGACATTTTCATGCCCTTGGCGTCCACGGTGAAACCGTGGGTGAGGACACCTTTATAAGGAGCATGTCCCTCGGTCGCAACAGCCGTCAGCAAGGAAGACTGAAACCAGCCGCGATGCTGATCGGAACCCTCAAGGTAAAGATCGGCGGGATATTTCAGCTCGGGGCGGCGCGCGAGCACGCAAGCGTGCGTGACGCCGGAATCAAACCAGACATCCAGGGTATCACCGGCCTTGTCGTAATTCGCCGCATCACCACCGAGCAGCTCTTGGGGATCAAGTTCAAACCAGGCGTCAATGCCCTTTTGCTCGACGCGCCCGGCCACGGCTTCGATGAGCTTGGCCGTATCCGGATGGAGCTCTCCCGTTTGCTTGTGGGTAAACAAGGGAATCGGCACCCCCCAGGCGCGCTGCCGCGAAATGCACCAGTCGGGGCGACTTTGTACCATGCCTTCGATGCGTGCCTGCCCCCAGCCGGGAATCCAGGCGGTCTTGGCGATTTCTTTCATGGCCATGTCGCGCAACGTGCCCCCGCCGGGGACGTTCCTGTCCATGGCGATGAACCATTGCGAGGTCGCCCGGAAAATGATGGGCGTCTTGTGGCGCCAGCAATGAGGATAACTGTGGGTGAGCGCGGTGATGTGTACCAGCGCACCGCGCGCCTTGAGCACCTCGATCACGTGATCGTTGGCCTTAAATACGTGTTCTCCCTCAAAGAGTTCCGTGTCGGCCAAGAACTTGCCGTCCGCGCCCACGGGATTGTCAATGGGCAGCCCGTAGCGCTGACCCACGACATAGTCTTCCAAACCGTGGCCGGGCGCCGTATGCACCGCGCCGGTGCCGGCGTCGGTGGTCACGTGCTCCCCAAGAATGAGCGGCACCTCGCGCGTATAAAATGGATGCTTGAGTTTTATGCCTTCCAGGTTGCGCCCGAAACACGTGGCAACCACCCGGTAATCGTCAATGCCGTAGCGCAGCATGGTGTCCTTCATGAGGGCCTCGGCAAGCAGCAGGCGTTCCGGGCCCGATGGGCCGACGCACTGAACCAGGACATACTCCAACTCCGGATGCAGCGCCACCGCCTGATTGGCCGGCAACGTCCAGGGCGTCGTGGTCCAGATGACCGCACTGACTGGTCCTTCCCCGGCATGCTCCGGCACATGCTCACAACGGGCCAAGAATTCTTTCTGATCCATCACGGCGAAACGCACGTCAATCGCCGGCGAAGTCTTGTCCACATATTCCACCTCGGCCTCGGCCAGGGCCGAGGCGCAGTCAGTGCACCAGTGCACCGGTTTATACCCTTTATACACGTATCCGTTCGCGACCACGCGCCCCAAAGTGCGGATAATGTCGGCCTCGAAGGCAGGGTCCATGGTGAGATAAGGCCGGTCCCAATCGCCCAGCACGCCCAGCCGTTTGAAATCCTCACGCTGGCGGTCCACCTGCGCGCGCGCGTAGTCACGGCAGGCCTGGCGGAATGTCGCCGGCTCCACCTGGCTTCCCGCCTTGGTCGCTATCGGCATCCTGCCTATCGCGACACTTGTACGTCCCTGTACATCGCCGATTTTTTTCTCCACCGCGAGTTCGATCGGCAGACCGTGGCAATCCCAGCCCGGCACGTATGGTGCATCGAAACCACCCAAAGTCTTTGATTTTACAATAAAATCCTTGAGAATCTTGTTCACGGCGTGACCGATGTGGATATCGCCGTTGGCGTAGGGAGGACCATCATGCAAAACGTACTTGGCCCGACCACGGCGCGCTTTCCGCAGACGGGCGTACAAATCCATCTCTTGCCAGCGCTTGAGAACGGCGGGCTCGCGGGCGGGAAGGTTGGCCTTCATGGGAAAATCCGTGCGCGGCAGGTTCAGCGTGTTCTTATAGTCGTTCACAACAATACCTTATCTGAAAACTTCAATAAAAAAGCCGCGCATCGCGGAACTGCGAGGCTTTGATCAATCGGCCGAAAACGGAAAACTCAATACGAAGGCCGGGCCATACAAATAAAGGAAATTCTGATTAATATGATCTCTTAACGCAAAGACGCAAAGGCGCGAAGAAAAGCCGATGAAAATAAAAGATATTAATCCTTTGCGTCTTGGCGCCTTTGCGTTGAAAACTAATAAATCAGAGGTTCCCAAAATGTCATTCTGTAACAGCATACGCGACCTGTT
>WGFP01000124.1 GCA_015492195.1 Acidiferrobacterales bacterium | reverse complement strand
GTTGCCGCGTCTACGCCGCATGAGCATATAGTGCGTCCGGGAGAAACGCTTTCCACGATTGCCAGAAAGTACGATGTCAATGTCGATGCCTTGCGTTTTGCCAACAATATTACCGGCGATAAGCTTTTGGTAGGCCGCCGGTTGCGCATACCATAAGAAAAGCATTTGTCATAACAAAAGAATCTGTCGTATGGAGAGATAACAATGGCAAGAAGAAGAAAATCAATTCATGGTGAGTGGTCTTCGCGTTGGGCCTTTATCCTCGCCGCTTCCGGCTCCGCGGTGGGGCTCGGGAATATCTGGAAGTTCCCCTATCTGGCGGGCGACAACGGGGGCGGGGCGTTTGTTCTGATTTATCTCATCTCCGTGGCCGTGGTCGGCATACCGATTATGATGGCCGAGGTCATGCTGGGTCGGCGCGGCCGACAGAGCCCGATCAACACGATGCGCACGCTGGCGGCGGAAGAGGGCTTGAGCCGCCACTGGAAATGGCTCGGCGGGGCGGGCGTGGCGGCCGGATTTCTTATCCTTTCTTACTACAGCATCATTGCCGGTTGGACCTTGGCCTACGTGTTTCATACGGGGAGCGGGACGTTTACGGGCGCATCGGCGGAGGCGGTGAGCACGGCCTTTAATGATTTCGTGGCCGATCCGGAAAGGTTGCTTGCCTGGCACACCATTTTCATGGTGATGACCATGGTGGTGGTGTCGCGCGGCGTCAGGAGCGGCTTGGAGCAGGCGGTGCGCTACTTAATGCCGGTGCTGGTTTTGTTACTGCTACTCCTGGTCGGGTATGCCATGAACACCGGGTTTTTTATTGAAGGGCTGAAATTCCTGTTCTCCCCGGACTTCAGCAAGATAACGGGCTGGGGGATCTTGGCCGCCATGGGACAGGCGTTTTTCAGCCTGAGCCTGGGGATGGGTGCGATCATGGTTTACGGTTCCTATTTGCCGCGACGCGCCTCTATTGCCCGGTCCTCCATCAACGTGGCGATTGCCGACACCTCCGTGGCGATTCTGGCGGGTATTGCCATTTTCCCCATTATCTTCGCCAACGGTCTTAATCCGGGACAGGGTGTGGGGCTGGTGTTCAAAACCCTGCCGCTTGCCTTCGGGCAGATGCCGGGTGGCGTGTTCTTCGGTACCCTGTTCTTTGTACTTTTACTGTTTGCCGCCTGGACATCCGGTATCTCACTGGTCGAGCCGGCCGTGGCGTGGCTGGTGGAAAATCGCGGCATGACCCGCGTTAAGGCGTCCGTTCTGGTCGGGGCGGCAACGTGGCTGCTTGGGTTGGGTACGTTGTTTTCATTTAACATCTGGTCCGATTACACGCTGTTTGGGAAGATGACGTTTTTTGACGCTCTGGATTTTCTTACGGCAAATATTATGCTGCCGGCGGGCGGTCTCCTGATCGCGGTGTTCGCCGGTTGGTTGATGTCGAGAAAAGCGAGCATGCAAGAGCTGGCGATAGGAAATGACGCGGGATATCGAGCCTGGCAGTTCTTGGTGCGCTACATTACGCCGCTGGCGGTCATCGCGGTTTTGCTCCATGTCACCGGCGTGATGAAATGGATAACGGCTTGAGCGGCGACCGCTGCCGGATCAGAAGGATAGTTGACCGGCCGTTTTGTTTTGCCCGTTAAGTCCGCTTCCCAGGCGGGCTAGTATTTCCGTCTCCAGGCAGGCAAATTGATCGCGGTCCGCAATCGGTTCCCCCTTGAGGGTGGTCAGGAAAAAGATATCTTCAGCGCGCTCGCCGTAAGTTGTGACTTTGGCGGCATTCAGATTCACCCGACAGTGACGCAGAGCCAACGCCACTTGATATAACAGGCCGGGGCGGTCCTGCGCGATGACTTCCATGATCGTTTTCTGTCCGTTCAGGGAGCGGCTGAAGGCGACGCGGGTTTCAATCGGAAAGTGCTTGAGCGTCCGCGGCACGTGCGCATGGCGCGAATCCCGACCGGGTCGCGGACGCCGCAACTGTTCGCGTATGGCTTCTTGCATTTGCGCCAGGATTTTGGTGTCACTGACGGGTTGTCCCGTGTGATCCAGCACGACAAACGAATCCAGGACAAACCCGTTGCGGGTGGTGTGGATACGCGCATCCACGATGGACAGATTCAAGCGGTCGAAGCCGCCCGTCAGGGTTACAAACAGGTCGTCGCTGTCAGGCGCATAAATCAGGAATTCGCTGCCGCCGATGTCCGGGTGAAAGCGCGTGGAGACAATCGGTGGCCTGTTCGTACTCGCTCCCGCGATCATTTCGGCGTGCCAGGCCAGGCTTTGCGCGTCATAACGAAGGAAATAATCGCTGTCCAGGGTTTCCCAGTATTTTTCTATCCGTTCCCTGGGTGTTCTTTTTGGTCTGAGAATTTCCAGGGCGCTCTTTTTTAAGTCATCGATGTGCGCATCAATGTCGATAGGGGATGCGAGTCCGCGGCGCAGCAGTCGCGTTGTCGCGCTGTAAAGCTGTGACAGCAATCTGCCCTTCCAGGTGTTCCAGACTTGCGGACTGGTACCGCGCATATCGGCGACTGTGAGCAAGTATAAATTATCAAGGTGTTCCTGATCACCCACACGTTGTGCGAATTGAAGCACCACGTCAGGATCTGAAATATCCTCACGCTGCGCGGTTAGGGACATCAACAGATGGTGTCGTACAAGCCAACTGACGAAGCGTGTATCGTACTCGCTTAAGTCGTGCAGGCGACAGAACCTCTCGGCCTCCTTGGCGCCGAGGGTGGAATGATCGCCGCCGCGGCCCTTCGCGATGTCGTGAAACAGGCCGGCAATATACAACCGTTCGGGTTTAACCAGGTTGGCAATGAGTCGGCTGGCAAGCGGAAACTCATGGACAAACTCCGGCACGGTGAAACGCCGCAAGTTACGCACCACAAACAGGCTGTGCTGGTCCACGGTATAGACGTGGAACAGATCATGTTGCATCTGGCCCACGATTCTTCCAAAGACGGGCAGGTACGCGCCCAGAACGCCGTAGGCGTTCATGCGCCTGAGTTCGTGGGTGATGCCGCGGGGTTGGCGCAGGATCTCCATGAACAGGCTGCGGCATGCAAGGCTTTTACGGTAATTCTTGTCTATACGATGGATATTCGAGCGGATAAGGCGAATCGTGCGGGCCCGTACCCCTTTGAGTCGCGGTTGTTGTTGTAGAATTAAAAATAATTCCAACATTGCGAACGGCGCACGTTCGAACACGCCAGGGCCGGCCACGTCGACAAATCCGTTACAGGACCTGAAACGCCGGTTGATATTTTTTGTCTTTAAGCGGCCGCGGGTGAGTATCGCTTCTTGAAAGTGCTGCAAGAGAATTTCATTCAGTAACGAAAGTTCCTTGACGGTGCGGTAGTAGCGCTTCATGAATTGTTCTACCGCGATAATTCCGCGTTTGTCCGCGTAGCCGAATTGTCTGGCGAGCAAACGCTGATGCTCGAATAATAATCTGTCCTCACGTCTTCCGGCGGCGTAATGCAGACCGCAACGTATTCGCCACAGGAAATTCCTGCCCTGGATAAGGGTGCGGTATTCTCCCTCGTCCAAAAAACCGTGTTTGACCAGGTCATGAAGCGATACCGTGTCGAAATGCCGTTGCGTCACCCAGGCGATCATCTGAATGTCTCGCAACCCGCCCGGCCCCTCCTTGATGTTGGGCTCCAGATTGTAGGCGGTGTCGTCAAAATGATGGTGGCGTTTGATCTGTTCCCGCCACTTGGCCTCGAAAAATTTTTTGCTGGGCCAGATCCGGGGCGGTTTTGTAAGTTTGCGCATTTTTTCAAACAGCCCCGTGTCTCCGTAAATCAGACGCGCTTCCATAAGGTTGGTCGCCACGGTGATGTCGTTCTTTGATTCACGCACGCAATCTTTAAGCGTGCGCACGCTGTGGCCTACTTCAAGGCCCATGTCCCAGAGAAAACGAAGCACCGGTTCGATAAAATTCTTTATCTTTTTTGGATTTCCTTTCTTTAGTAAAAGCATAAGGTCGATGTCGGAAGCGGGATGTAACTCGCCCCGCCCGTAACCGCCGACGGCTACCAATGATACGTCGCCATTATGTGGAAGTTCAGGCAAATGCAGTTTCCACGCGCGAATCAG
>WGFP01000123.1 GCA_015492195.1 Acidiferrobacterales bacterium | reverse complement strand
GTCCGCATCCAGGCCGGCGGCTGGTTCTTCTTCTAGAAGGCACAACGCCTGAAGCCCCGGGGTCCTCAAGACCTCAGGCGGATGCCAAGCAAAAACAAGGGCGGTCCCCCGGGACCGCCCTTTTTGCTGCCCGCGCGGCTTGCTGCCCGCGCGGCTGAAACCGGCACCCCCCCCTGTGGCGCCCAGGCCTCATTCAGCGCCTGAAAAATTCCGCATACGTCACCGTGTTTTTCCGTATGCGGCGTTTAGTGCAAAAATGCAACACTCGGCTGAAAAATTCCGCATGCGGCCAAATTCCGGTTCACACCCCCCATCGAGTTCGGTAAGAATTCTCCCACAGTTTCGCTGATTCCAAGCAGCCGAGGCTACCGTGTCGGGTAAGGAGTTCCGTGAAAAACCGCTTTCTCTGTCGAGAAAACACCCAAGAACAGCGGTTTTTCGAGGGTTTTATCCGGTTGACATCAACAGTTCACAGATCATTCCAATTGGGGGAATCTGAATATGAATAAGAATCTGACAGCCAAGGTGACGAAGTCACTGCTGCTCGGGGGTTCCGCTTTGGGCCTCATGGTAGCAGGGGCGAGCGCCGATGAGCTTTCAGACTTGAGGGCGCAGCTTGACCAGATCAAGTCCCGCGTCCAACAGCTGGAAGCATCTCCGGCACCCGCCCTTCCGGCAGGCGCCAGCTTCATCACCCTTCGCCGCGGGTCCGACATCGGCTGGGATCCGGCCGAATACGCCCTTCCCGGCGACGCGTCTCCGGCGGACCGCGGGTTTACCTTCGCGATCACACCGTCCGCCGACCTTCCCGCGCCTGTCATGGAAGTGACGGTTTCGGGCTATGTGAAGGCCGACATCATCTATGACACCTATGCCGACTGCGGCGACAGCTGCATCAACGGCGCCATCGGCGGCGTTGGCAACCGTCCCCATGTCCGGCTTCACGCCAAGCAGAGCCGTTTCCGGATCCGCTCCAGAAGCGATACGGCGATTGGCCAGATCCGCACCCTGATCGAAGGCGACTTCGAGGGTGGCGGCGACAACCAGCTGGTGTCGAACTCGAGCCATTTCCGCCTCCGCCATGCGTGGGGCGAATGGGACATGACGCCGAACTGGACTCTGGGTCTGGGGCAGTTCTGGGGCAACAACATGATGCTGTTCTCGTTCCCGCCGACCCTGGACTTCTCGTCTCCTGAAGGCGCGACGTTTACCCGTCAGGCCCAGGTCCGTCTGACCTACAAGAACGGTCCGATGCTGTTTGCGGTCTCTGCCGAGAACCCGGAAACCGACATCATCGTCGGCAACCAGTTCGCCGGTGTGCTGGCGACGGGGACTACTTGCAGGGAATCTCTCGGAGCCAATGCCTGCGGCGCTGCCGATCCGGCGCCGGATCTGGTCGCCCGCTGGGTGTGGAGTTCCGGTGGCATGACCTTTGGTGCGTCCGGCACCGTCCGCTTCCTGCGGATTGATCAGTCGGGCACCGTCTTTTCAAACAACGACACCGCGGTTGGCGCCGGCGTCAATGTCGCCGCCAGCATCCCGCTTGGCTCGATGCTCACCGTCAAGGGCTTCGCGCAATGGGGCGACGGCCTTGGCCGGTATTCGCTGTCCGGTGGCGTTGGTCGCGCAGCGGTGGTGACGGGCACGCTCGCCAATCCGGACCTGGAGACCGTTGAAACCTTCGATGCCTATCTGGTCGTGATCGCTGCCCTGCAGCCGACCCTCGATCTCTATGCAACGGCCGGTTTCTCCGACATTGACGATGGCGATATCGGCCAGTTGTCCGGTGCCGCCGGTGCTGGCAATCGTGACGAATTTGTCAGCTTCAATGTGGGCATCCAGTGGAAGCCCGTGAGCAAGTTCCGCCTGGGTCTCGAAGCCCAGTATCGCGAACATGATCACAATGGCGCCAACATCAAGCCCCATGACAATGTCCGCATCCAGGCCGGCGGCTGGTTCTTCTTCTAGAAGACACAACGCCTGAAGCCCCGGGGTCCTCAAGACCTCAGGCGGATGCCAAGCAAAAACAAGGGCGGTCCCCCGGGACCGCCCTTTCTTTGTTGGCCTGCACGAACAGCCAAGGCCCTAGACCCTTTCTTGTTTATACGGAACCATTTGACCGGATTTCCGCGTTTGCTGGCAAGGCATGTTCCCCGCCATGGTCTGCCTGACCATAAGGGGGGCATAACGAAGTCCGGAAAACGCGGAAATCCGGTCAAATGGTTCCGTATAAACAAGAAAGGGTCTAAGAGCGTATCTTTCTAATCCTCGTCCATCTTCAGCGCCGCGATGAATGCATCCTGGGGTATCTCCACCTTGCCGAACTGGCGCATCCGCTTCTTGCCCGCCTTCTGCTTCTCCAGCAGCTTGCGCTTGCGGGTAATGTCGCCGCCATAGCATTTTGCGGTCACATCCTTGCGCAGCGCACCGATGGTTTCGCGTGCGATGACCTTGCCGCCGATCGCCGCCTGGACCGGGATCTTGAACAGGTGCTTGGGAATCAGCTCCTTGAGCTTTTCGCACATGGCCCGGCCCCGCGCCTGCGCACGGGACCGGTGAACGATGATGGAGAGCGCATCGACCGGCTCTCCATTGACCAGAACAGACATGCGAACGAGATCTTCCGCAATATAGTCGCTAAGCTGGTAATCGAAGGACGCATAACCGCGGGAAATGGATTTCAGCCGGTCATAGAAATCAAACACAACCTCGTTGAGCGGCAGTTCATAGACCGCCATCGCGCGGCTGCCCACATAGGTGAGGTCCATTTGCCGGCCGCGCCGGTCCTCGCACAGTTTCAGGACCGCGCCCAGATGTTCATCCGGCACCAGAATGGTGGCGGTGATCCAGGGCTCCTCGATACGGTCGACATGCACCGGGTCGGGCAGGTCGACGGGGTTGTGAATTTCCAGCATCGACCCGTCATTGCGAAACACATGATAGATGACGCTGGGCGCGGTGGTGATGAGATCGATGGAAAATTCGCGCTCGATGCGCTCACGCACGATCTCAAGATGCAACAGACCCAGAAACCCGCATCGAAAACCGAAACCCAGCGCCGCGCTCGTTTCCATCTCGAATTCGAAGCTGGCATCGTTCAGGCGCAGCCTTCCCATGGCTTCGCGCAAGGCTTCGAATTCGGACGAATCGAGCGGAAAAAATCCGCAGAAAACAACGGGTTGAGAGGGCTGGAATCCGGGAAGGGGCTGCGCGCAGGGCTTGCGCATGTCCGTCACCGTGTCGCCAACACGGGTATCGGCCACCTGCTTGATGGCGGCGGTGAAGAACCCGATCTCGCCGGGGCCAAGGCTTGCAACCTCCTCGCGCTTGGGCCGGAACACGCCCACCCGGTCGACCAGATAATCGGCATCGCTCGATATAAGTTTTATCTTCTGTCCCTTGGACAACTGCCCATCGACGATCCGCACCAGCACCACGACACCGAGATAGGCGTCATACCAACTGTCGACCAGAAGCGCCTTCAAGGGGGCCGCGCGATCCCCCGCCGGCGGCGGCAGTTGATCCACAATGGCCTGCAGCACGGCGCCCACGCCTTCGCCGGTCTTGGCGGAAATGGCGAGCGCGGCGGATGCGTCGAGCCCGATCACATCCTCGATCTGGCGGCGCACGCGCTCAGGCTCGGCGGCCGGCAGGTCAACCTTGTTCAGCACCACGACAATCTCGTGGCCCGCATCGATGGCCTGATACACATTGGCCAGCGTCTGGGCCTCCACCCCCTGGGCCGCATCGACAACCAGCAGCGACCCTTCGCACGCGGACAGGGAACGGTTCACTTCATAGGCGAAATCCACATGGCCGGGCGTATCGATCAGATTGAGAATGTAGGTCCTGGCGTCGGCGGCGGTGAATTCGAGGCGCACGGTCTGGGCCTTGATGGTGATGCCGCGCTCGCGCTCCAGTTCCATGGAATCGAGCACCTGCTCCTTCATCTCGCGGCTCGTCAGCCCGCCGCAAAGCTGGATGATGCGATCGGCCAGTGTCGATTTGCCGTGATCGATATGGGCGACGATGGAGAAATTGCGGATCTGTTCAAGCGCGCTCATGGCGGCTGTGTAGCACCGCTGGGAATGCGCGCCAAGCACCGTTCGCGCGGGCGCGCTCAAGCTCCCCGCAGCCGCCGGCCCGCCAGCCTGAAGGGGCGGAAATAAAGCGCCGACAGTGACCGGAAATCGGCCGTCTCCTCGCCGATACCGTAGGAGCGTATCGGCGTGCCCGCCGCCACGCGCGTCTTGAACATCTCGTCCCAGATGGCGAGCGACCCGCCGAAATTGGTATCGTAGTGGGCCGGATCGTTGGAGTGGTGGATGTGGTGCATCGCCGGGCTGACGAACCAGCGCTCGAGGCGCGGGCCGAAACTGATCCAGAACGGCGAATGGCGCATCACCCCGCCGGCCATGTTGAACAGCACCCACAACACATTGGCGCCGGCCAGCGTGAAAACCGTGAGCCGGTCGCCGAAAAACCCGATGAAAAGCCCGTTCACTACGACCGCGCCAAGTGTTGTCGTCGCCGATGTCAGGAGGGCTTCGACCGGGTGAAACCGCCGCGCGGTCGCGAAGTTGAGGACTTCCGCCGAGTGATGCACCTTGTGGAATTCCCACAATACCGGCACCCGGTGCAGCAGGTAGTGGACAAACCAGCGCAGGAAGTCGTTGACCACAAACAGCGCAAAAGTGAGCGCCAGGCCAACGGCCACATCGGCCCAGGGATCGTCGATTCCGGCGCCGAAGCCGGCGGCGTGCAGCCAGCCTGCAATCGCCTTTCCAAATGCCGGCAACTGCACAAGCAGCCATGAGATGGCGAAGGCGGCGATCACCGGGTTTATGAACAAGAGCCAGTAGTCGTTGCGCGCGCTTTTGCTCAGCCAGGTGGCCCGGTCAAACAGGATGCGCGAAAATTCAGCACCCCGGCCCGCGCGGCTCAATACCGCATAGGCCAGCGCGAGGCCGCACAGCGTATAGAGCCAGTAAAAGCGCGCTTCGCCGCTGAAACCGACCTGAAAAACCGGCGAAAGCAGCCCGGCGCCGATTTTCTGAATTACGGTTTCGAACATGACGCCGAGTATAGGCGGGCGAGGTAAATTTTCCTCAAACACGCCGGTTCATGTCTCCTCGCCGCGCGCCGGGTCGTCGCCGCTGTCGCCCCACACCAGGGTCTTGTAGTCGAACCCCCCTTCGAGGGTTGGCTTGATGACGGCGAAATAGGGAGACAGATCAAAATCACGCGGCGTGAACAGGCTGTGATGGCGAATATGCAGGATTTCGCTGGGGCTGTAGCTGCCGAGCGCGCGGCGCTTGCCCTGCGCGGTCTCCACCAGCGGCAGGATCGGATAGCGAACCTCCTGAAACGCCAGCGCGATCAGGGTTGAACAGATGGCGCGCGTCGGGTCGCCGGATCCCAGGGCGAGCATGCGGCGACGGTAGCGCACCGGCACCGGCGGCGTGGGCAGCAGATAGCGGGCAAGATCGAAAATGTTTTTCAGGTCATATTCAATGCCCAGACGCGAGACGACGAAATCGATGACGGTGCGCAAGTCCTCCTCGCTCAGATTGACCGGGCGGCAGATGCGGGTATTGAAACTGCGGTACTTCGACAGCGGCACCGCGGCGGCGCCGTATTTGAGGGATACCTCGACCAGCCGTTTCGGTTCGCTCCCATCCTCCGGCGTTCCCAGCGCATCGCCAACATGGATTGCGGCGTGGGACCAGGTGGATTGCGTGAGATACTTTATCGCCGCGCTGAGCCGCTGGTCGCCCTCGACAAGCAAAATGTCCCCCGGCCGCATGATCGCCTCAAGCGTATCGGGATCGCTCGGGGTATAGGTTTCATAGCCCCTGACCCGTTTTTCGAGAAACCAGGCAAGGCGTGCGCCGACAAATTTGAGAAGCCAGTCAAGCATGACGGTTTTCCGCTGTTCTCCACGCTTCGCGGCCGGCCCGCGCAGCGGCCGGCGGGGGTCAAGCACATTGATCCGAACTATGGTATAGCACTGTTAAGCGGTAACCAATTGCCCGAGGGCGAAGCTCCCATGCGCCGATTCTCCGATCTCAACGAACAAGAAATCCTGGCACTGGCGATATCCAGCGAGGAGGACGATGCGCGAACCTATGCGGGGTTCGCCAATCGGCTGATGGACAGCTTTCCCGCCTCCGCCAAGGTCTTTCTCGACATGGCGGAAGAAGAGCATCAACACCGCCAGCGCCTCACAAGGCTCTACCGCAAGAAATTCGGCGACTACATTCCTTTGATCCGGCGCTCCCAGGTGGCCGGATTCGTGCGCCAGCGCCCCTTG
>WGFP01000122.1 GCA_015492195.1 Acidiferrobacterales bacterium | reverse complement strand
CGGCTCGATCACGTCTTCAATCGTACCACGTTCCTCGCCGATGGCCGCGGCGAGATTGTCGACGCCGACGGGACCGCCGGAAAACTTTTCAATGACGGCAAGCAATAACTTCCGGTCGAGAACGTCAAACCCAATCTCATCTACCTCTAACATGCCGAGGGCGGCTTCGACAATGTCACCCGTCAGGGTTCCATCGCCTTTGATCTCGGCGAAATCGCGCGCGCGCCGCAGCAGACGATTGGCGACCCTTGGGGTGCCGCGCGCGCGCCGGGCGATGGTGGATATGCCGGCCTGTTCGGCGCGGATGTTCAGGATCGCGGCGGAGCGGGTCACGATCTCCGCCAGCTCCTCCGGGCTGTAAAATTCAAGCCGCAAAACAATCCCGAAACGGTCGCGCAGCGGCGAGGTCAGAAGCCCCGCGCGCGTGGTTGCGCCGACGAGGGTAAACGGGGGCAGCTCCAGCTTGAGGGAGCGCGCCGCCGGCCCTTCGCCGATCAGGATATCCAGCTGATAATCCTCCATGGCCGGATACAGGATCTCCTCCACCACCGGACTCAAGCGGTGGATCTCATCGATAAACAGGACGTCGTTCGGCTGCAGGTTGGTCAGCAGGGCGGCCACGTCGCCGGGGCGTTCCAGCACCGGCCCGGAGGTCTGGCGCAGGCCGACCCCCCGTTCATGGGCGATGATATGCGCCAGGGTGGTCTTGCCCAGGCCCGGGGGCCCGAACAACAAGACATGGTCCAGGGCCTCCTTGCGCGCGCGGGCGGCGGCGATAAACACCTCCATCTGCCGGTGGACGGCCTTCTGGCCGACGTATTCGGCCAACCGCGTGGGACGAAGCCTGCGCGTCTCCCCGTTTTCGTCAGAGGGCTCCCTCACCTGAACGGACACCAATCGGTCGGTTTCAATCATTTTAAAGTCTGTCCTCTGTCTTCCGTTCTCCCGCTCACCCCGCCATGCCTTTAAGCGCCTGACGGATGATTTCTTCCGCGTTCTGATCCTTGGTCGGCAGACGGCGTACGGCCCGGCTCGCCTCCTGCGGCTTATATCCCAGGGCCACCAATGCGCTCACCGCCTCGCCCACCGGATCGTTGCCGGGCGCGGAATCGGCCGATCTAGAACCGGTGATGCCGGCTTCCATGTCCGAAGACAACTTGTCGCGCATTTCCACGATCAGGCGCTCGGCGGTCTTGCGGCCGATTCCCGGCACCTGGGTCAGGCGGGCCACGTCTTCTCCGGCAACGCAGTGCGCGAATTCCTGATCCGGCAGTCCCGATAAAATCGCAAGCGCGACCCGCGGCCCGACACCGTTGACCTTGAGCAGGTCGCGAAACAGACACCGCTGCGCTTCTTGCGAAAATCCGTATAACAGATGTGCGTCTTCCCGCACCACGAGATGGGTATAGAGGGCCACCGTTTCACCGACCGCCGGCAGGTCATAGAAGGTGGTCATGGGCGCCTCCAGTTCATAGCCCACGCCGGCGACGTCGAGCATCAGCGAAGGCGGCTCCTTGCGAACGAGGATTCCCCGCAGCCGCCCGATCATGCCGAAATCCTCAGGCTGCGCCTGCCCGCGCGCCGGACAAGCCCGCGGCTAAAGGCGCGCGTCCCGACGCTGTGATGGGCGTGGCAAATAGCGCACGCTAAAGCATCCGCGGCATCGGCCTGTGGGCGCGCCGGAAGGTTCAAGAGGGCCTTGACCATATGCTGCACCTGCTGCTTGCCCGCTCTCCCCTTGCCGACCACCGCCTGCTTTATTTGCAGCGCCGTGTACTCGTCCACGGCAAGCGCCTGATTGACGCCGGCGCAGATGGCCGCGCCGCGCGCCTGACCGAGCTTTAAGGCGGAATCGGCGTTGCGTGCCATGAATACCTTCTCAACGGCCACCGTGTTGGGCTGATAGGAAGCGATGATCTCCGTCACGCCGTCATAGATCGTTTTCAGGCGCGTCGCCAGGCTGCCTTTCGGAATGCGTATGCATCCGCTGGCGATATACATCAGCTTGCCGTTACGCAGCACATTGATCACACCGAAACCGGTAATCCTGGAACCCGGATCGATGCCGAGAATCCGCATTTAGATTGAATAACCGGGTTCAGCCGGTTCGGCGCTGCAAAACCGTATCCAGCTCGGCGTTCGTGTAGACATTCTGCACGTCATCCAGATCCTCCAAGGCCTCCAGCAGGTTTAACATTTTTTCGGCGTCCTCGCCCGACAGGGCTACGTAGGTCGAGGCACGCTGGGTCACCTCCGCCGTTCCCGGCTTAAGCCCGGCACGCGCCATCTTTTCGGCGACAATGTGACAATCCTCCGGCGCGGTAATCACTTCAATGATACCATCTGTATCCGTCACCACATCTTCCGCCCCCGCCTCCAGGGCCGCTTCCATGACGGCCTCTTCACTGCTGCCGGAGGGAAAGCTCAGCACCCCCATTTTTTTAAACAGATAGGAAACGGACCCGCCGGTGCCGAGATTGCCGCCGTGCTTGGTGAAGGCGTGGCGCACCTCGCCTACCGTGCGATTGCGGTTATCGGTGGCACATTCCACCAGCACCGCCGCGCCGCCCGGCCCGTACCCTTCATAGAGCACCTCTTCATAGCGCGCACCCTCCAATTCGCCGGTGCCGCGCTTGATGGCGCGTTCGATGTTGTCCTTGGGCATATTCTGCGCCAGCGCCTTGTCGATGGCGTTGCGCAGGCGGGGATTGTGCCCGGGATCACCGCCGCCGATACGGGCGGCCACGGTGATCTCGCGGATGTGCTTGGTGAAAATCTTGCCGCGTCTGGCGTCCTGGGCGCCTTTACGGAGGCGGATATTGGCCCATTTACTGTGGCCGGCCATGCTCGATCCTAGTATAACTCACTGATTTATATGATCTATCCACTCGTACAGTGGCAAGGTGCATTCAGTGTAACACCGGCCGGGGGGCATCCCCAACCACCGCAACGGCCCCTCAAAGCCAACGAATAATCAAACGGTTGGCATGATCCGTGCACAATTTTAACAAAGGACTGCCGGCGACGGCGAAATACAATCCCCGCCCCACCGGCACCGGCCTTGAATGATCGGCCAACGGACCTCTGAATCAATTCAGGAGGCGTCCATGAGAAAGTACATCGCCACAGATGAAAGCGGCCGCACCGCCACCGGACACAAACTCGAGCCCGGAAAGTTCATCGAAAACGCCGGATCCCAAACAGACCCCTTAAGCCGGATCAGTGACGACTGCTGCGATTCGCCGCTGCTGGCGGTCCTGACAAGCCCGTTCCCCGCAGGAAAAACCAAAATGTTCATGATCAACCGCTGGAAGGTGGCGGTTGAGCCGGTCAGCGCTCAGTCCTACACCGTGATCAAGGAGGTGGCGTCGGTACCGTCAGTAAATGTAGATCAAAAACTCATCTTTGCCCTTGTCTTGATCAAGAAGATATACAAAGACAGCGATTTTCGTGATTGGGCCGGAAAATGGCTTTCCGGCGAAGACCGAACCGCTGCTTCCGCTGAAATAATAAAGAAGGCGACGGCAGAACATATCAAAGCCGCTGCCGACCTACGGGCACTCAAGGCGCAGTATGAAACGGACAGGGATGACGAGGAAATCGTCAAGCTGCTGGATGATATCGCGCAGCGCGCGCTACATGTGGTAACCGCAGCCGAACTCGCCGCCGGAAATTCGCAAGATGCGGAGCAAGCGGCGCGGGAGGTTTCACGGGCGCTGATCGGTATCGGTTGTTTCGGCAGGGTAATCAATCTGGTGACACTGGCCGAAAAAGTGGTGCGGGCCGACGCCGCGATCCGGCCGCCGTCCGATCCTCTGTCCGTCGCCGGCTAACGACTGAAACACCCGGTGCGCAGAAAATGGCAGGTCTGGTCGGCCGCCTGTCGCGAAAACAGCACGCTGAAGTGGGACGCCTTTAAAATAATCGCATCACGCGCGCCGGACCATTGCGTTTCCGCGACCGTCAACTGACCGTCATTGGGCTCGGTGAAATCAACGAATAATCTGCCGAGCCCCAGACTCATGTTCCCGCTGAGGGTACCGATGTCCCGCGTCGGTGCCTGCCACTGCTCTACCACGCCCTCGAGCAATGGCCGGATGCACTTGCCCAGGATTCTCTTGCCCAGCGCATACCTAGAGAGAAGGCGTGCCGCCTGACTGCCGCCGTGAGGGGAAGCAATGGTCACGATGCGCCCCGGGCGCGGTTGCGGATGGTAATGGAACAAGGCGCGGACCAGTATTCCGCCCAGACTGTAACCGACAAAATGCACCACCTCGGCATCGAGCGCGCTGACAAAATGCTGCAACCGCTCGGCATTCTGTGCCAGGGTACGGTTGACCGTCGGCCAGGAAAAAACCCGGACATCAAAACCGCAACGCCGCAGACGCCGGGCAAGCAACCCCATCACCGGGGCCCCTACCCACAGGCCATGGATGAGAACAACCGCTTCTTTATTATTTAGAGGCAAGATTCAAGAAACAAGCTGCGAGACATCACATAATCTTATCCTGCCACTTGTATCTTGTAACTTAAGAAATTACGGCGAGATATCGAGCATGCGTTGCAGCGCGACGCGCGCCTGCGCCGCCTCATCCTCGGGAACCCTGATACGGTTGACCACCCTGCCTGACGCCAGGTTCTCCAGCGTCCACAGGAGGTGGGGCGGATCGATGCGGAACATGGTGGAACACATGCACACCGTGGGAGACATGAATTGCACGATTTTGCCGTCCTCCCTGAAACGCTCCCGCAGGCGGTTTACCAGATTGAGCTCGGTGCCGACCAGCCAGCGGCTGCCGGGCGCGGATTCCGTAATCGTTTTAATGATGAACTCGGTGGAGCCGACGTAATCCGACTTCCGGCACACCTCGAATGAACACTCGGGATGGGAAATGACCTTGCCTTCGGGGTGCCGGGTGCGGAAGGCGTCGATATGCTCGGGACGGAACATCTGGTGCACCGAACAGAAACCCTTCCAAAGGATGATCTTCGCTTTCTCGATCTGGTGCCGGGTCAACCCGCCCATGGGCCGGGTGAAATCCCAGACCGCCATGTCCTCCGGCGACATACCCATTTGATAGGCGGTGTTGCGCCCCAGATGCTGGTCGGGGAAGAACAGCACTTTGTCGCGGTGTTGATACGCCCGCTCAAGCACGTGCCGGGCGTTGGTCGAGGTACAGACCAGGCCCCCGTGGCGGCCGCAAAACGCCTTGAGGTCGGCGGCCGAGTTGATATAGGTGATGGGCGTGACGCGCGCGTCCGGATCGAACAGGGTGGCGAGTTCCTTCCAGGCGCGTTCGACATTGGCGAGATTCGCCATGTCCGCCATCGAACACCCGGCGGACAAATCGGGGAGGATGGAGACCTGCCGCGGACGCGACAGGATATCGGCGACCTCGGCCATAAAATGCACACCGCAGAAAACAATGTAGTCGGCGTTCGAGCTAGCGGCGAGCCTTGAGAGCTTGAGCGAGTCGCCGGAGAAATCGGCGTGGCGGAATACCTCGTCGCGCTGGTAGTGGTGGCCCAGTATGACTACGCGCTTGCCGAGTTTTGCCTTCGCCGCCTGGATGCGGGCGGCGCAATCCTCATCAGGAAGGCTGTCGAATTGTTCGTAGGCCAATGCCACGGCCGCCATAAACTGCCTCCGACTCTTTCAAGATTTCGCCAACGTCAGAATTGCTTCGCGGTTGGTCCACGATGCCACCCGCGTCGCCGCTTCGCTAAAGGGAATCCAGACATATTCAGCATGCTCAGCGGCGTTGACAGTTATATCCGATTCCACGGGAAGTTCAAGCGCGATGTACAGGGATGTACGAGTGCCGCGGGAGGCGGGACGCCGGGAGCGACCAAAAACATGCTCGACATTCTCCACAGTTCCCGGCGCATAACGGTGGCGCCACAGCGGGAGAATCGGGTAATGGAAGGTCACCCCCAAATCCCGCAACGGCCGTAGGGGTACAAGGCCGGTGTCTTCGTGGAGCTCGCGGCGTGCCGCCTGCAGGGCAGTGGATTCGTCCCAGCGCATGCTGCCGGTGATGGATTGCCAGAAACAAGGAACATCGGCGCGGCGAAGCAGTAACACCTTGCCGGTTTGCGTATACACGACCACCAGCACCGATTCCGGGCGCTTGGCGCCTCCGGCCCGCGTCCGCTCTTGACCGGGCCTCTCGGGCGGCCTGGGGCTATCCAGTTTTGCTTCAGGTAGCATCGTCCCCTGTGGCGGCGGTTCTGCCGGCGGCCTTGCGCAATTTAATATGCAGCTCGCGCAACTGGGCCTCGTCCACCCCGCTCGGCGCATCGGTCAGCAGACAGGAGGCCTTTTGGGTCTTCGGAAACGCGATGACGTCGCGAATGGAATCCACGCCGGCCATGAGCGCGACGATGCGGTCGAGACCGAAGGCGATCCCGCCGTGAGGTGGTGTGCCGTATTTCAAGGCATCCAGCAGAAAACCGAATTTGCGCCGCGCCTCGTCGGGATCGATACCCAGCACCGTGAACACCTTTCCCTGGAGGTCGGTGCGATGGATGCGGATCGAGCCGCCGCCGATCTCGGAACCGTTCAGCACCAGGTCATAGGCGCGTGCGCGCACGTTGGCGGGGTCAACGTCCACACGGTCGGCGTCGTCCACGCACGGCGCGGTAAAGGGGTGGTGCAACGTCTGCCAGCGCTTCAGCTCGGCGTCGTATTCAAACATGGGAAAATCCACGACCCATAACGGCTGCCATCCCTCCTGCATCAGCCCATGTTCGTTGCTTAACTGCCAACGCAGGGCGCCGAGCGCATCGTTGACCACCTTGGCCTGATCCGCGCCGAAAAAGATGAGATCGCCGCTCTGGGCGCCGGTGGCGCGCATGACGCCGTCGATGACGTCATCCGGCAAAAACTTGAGGATCGGCGATTGCAGTCCGTCACGGCCTTTCGCTGCATCGTTCACCTTGATGTAAGCCAGTCCCTTGGCCCCAAACTGGGCGACAAACGCCGTGTAGTCGTCGATCTGCTTTCGCGTCAGCTCCCCGCCCTTGGGCAGCCTGAGCGCCGCCACGCGTCCGCCGGGGCTGTTGGCCGGCTGGGCGAAGACCTTGAACTCGACCGCCTTCATCAGGTCACCGACATCGACCAGTTCCAGCGGGGCGCGCAAATCCGGGCGGTCGGTGCCGAAACGCGCCAGGGCCTCGTCGTAACGCAGGCGCGGAAAGGGATCGGGCAGGCTGACGTCGAGGACGGTTTTAAACAGTGTCCGGATCATTTCCTCCATGAGGCACATGACGCCGTCTTCGTCCATAAACGACGTTTCGATATCCAGCTGGGTAAATTCGGGCTGGCGGTCCGCGCGCAGGTCCTCATCACGGAAACAACGCGCGATCTGAAAATAGCGCTCGAAACCGGCGATCATCAACAACTGTTTGAATAATTGCGGTGATTGCGGCAGGGCGAAAAACCGACCCGCGTGTACGCGGCTCGGCACCAGATAGTCGCGCGCGCCCTCAGGCGTGGATTTGGTCAGGATTGGCGTTTCGATCTCAACGAAATCCCGTTCTTCGAGAAATCGGCGCAGCGTCCGCGTGACGGTATGGCGCAGGCGGATATTTTTGTGCATAAAGTCGCGCCGCAGATCGAGGTAACGGTACTTGAGACGAACGCCTTCGTTGACGTCCGGCTCGTCCAACTGAAACGGAAGGACCTCCGCCCTGTTCAGCACCTCGATCTCGGTCGCCACCATCTCGACGGCGCCGGTGGGCAAATGGGGATTTTCGGTTCCGGGCGGACGGGCGCGAACCTTGCCGCTGACGCGCAGCACGTACTCGGCGCGTGCGTCCTCCGCGATCGCAAACGCCTCCCGTTGCGCCGGGTCGAACACCGTCTGCGCCACCCCGCTGCGGTCGCGCAGGTCAATGAAGATCACACCGCCGTGATCGCGGCGACTATGCACCCACCCGCACAACGTCACATGCTGGTCAATCAGGGATTGACTGAGCTCTCCGCAATAATGGCTTCGCATGCTGAAATAAAACCCGTTCTTTCTTTAGGCCCCGAGGCGCGGCGCTAGGATGCGCGCGCCTGCTTGACAAGCGCCTCTTTTTTGTTTTTCGGCACCACCACACCGGCGGAAATGATCATCTTCAGCCCGTCATCCACGGATAAATCGAGTTCAATCACGTCCTCGCGCGGAACCATGAGAAAAAAACCGGAGGTGGGATTGGGGGTGGTGGGAACAAAAATATTGGTCACCGGCTTGCCGACCCTCCGCTGTAACTCGTCCGCGCCATCTCCCGTCTGGAATGCCAACGTCCAGATCCCTTTCCGCGGATATTCCACCAGCACCACTTTGCGAAAGGATTTGCCGGAACCGGAAAAAATGGTCTCCGTTACCTGCTTGACCGCGGAATAAATCGAGCGCACGAGGGGAATGCGCGCCAGGATACGTTCGCCCAAACTGACCAGCTTGCGTCCGAACAGATTGGCGGCAATCACGCCCGTGACGAAAACCACGACCACCGTCAACACAATGCCCAGACCCGGGATGCGGAATCCGAGCCATGTCTCCGGCCGGTAATCCACCGGTAACAGCAACAGGGTGTTGTCCATCAAGTCGATCAGAAACTTGATAATGAGTACCGTAACCCCGAGCGGCACCCACACAAGTACCCCGGCAACCAGGTAGCGACGCAAGGCGCCCATCATGTCAGTGAGCGCATCCGCAGGAACCGCCGCCGCAACCACCGGCCTTTTTGGGCGCCCCGCTGCCGGTATCCGCCGCGGCGCCTGCGTCTTTCTTGTCCTTCTTTTTGCCGGCGCCATCCTTGAAATCGGTGGCGTACCAACCTGAACCCTTTAACTGGAAGCCGGCAGCGGAGACGAGTTTCTTCAACGCCGTCTCCCCGCAAGAGGGGCAAGCTGTCAGCACAGGATCACTGAGTTTTTGAATCGCTTCGAGCTCATGGCCGCAGCTGTCGCATTTGTATTCGTAGATTGGCATCACAAAATCCCCGTACAATTAACTTTTCCCCTACTTGGGGGTCAATCCTTCGCTGTTCAAGACTGTATACATCGGCTCTGCAATCAGCACGTCCCTATATTACTCCCGATTCCGGCAATTTCAGGGGGCGCTCGTACCCTCTGGGGCATACGCCGCGGACGCCGCGCCCCACAAATCCGCCTGGAGCGGCTTTGGCCAGCCAGGGATTATAGCCGTCTGGCACGCGTAACGCATTATTTCTAAAGAATTTGGACTGCCGTTATCCCGGCCTGTTTCTCAAAAAACCCGGCGCGAGTGAAACACTACGGGATCCAGACGCCGGCCGCCGACCTTGAGATGGCGTTTCAGGGCAAAATCGAACAACAACGGATTATACTGACGGACCTCGGACAACACCGCGGCCTCGCTTGCCGTGAGGTAACCCCTGTCAACCATCAGTGTCATGGAAAACAACGGCATCACCGCCGGCAGCGGATAATCAGAGCCGTTAATCAATCGGGGATGCCATTCGGTGCGGCTCACCACCGTATCCAACTCCGGTCCGACGCGGTTGACCTGGGTCATCGCCGAGATCTCGCCGAACAGCAACCCCTCGTAACGCGGTTCATCCATCAAACGACTGAATAACGCGAAGTTCGCCACCCGCGGGCCATTGCGGCCTTTGTCGATATCAATATTCGTTCCCAGTGACGCACAATGGGCAACAATAACCCGCACGCCGTGATCCAGCGGTCGGCGCAGGCGCAGCGGATTCCCATATAACTGGGCATCGCCGCCGTGCACCGCCACTTCATCTCCCCCGTGAGTCAGCAGTGGCAGCTTCAGGCGGGCCATGGCCTCATAGAACGGGTCGCACAGGGGTGAGGCCGGGTCCATGCCCATGGCCGGGGGCAGCCATTTCACGGCACGGGCGCCGCCTTTCACCGCTTGCTCCAGCGCCGCCACGGCATCCCGGCGATAGGGATGAATTGAGGCGATCCATTCAAACCGGGCCGGATAACGCCGGGCGATTTTCCGGGCATATTCATTGGGCGTATGGAACGAACTCAAGGACAACACGCGCCGGCCTTGGGTGTCGTAATGGTAATCGAATGCCAACAGCATGAACCGCGAACCCTTGGCCATGCCGTCATGAAGCCTCAACAAGCGATTCAGGAACGCCTCGTCCACCCCGCTTTCCACATCGGCGCAGGCGGCGTTTAGATAAAATTTCCTCTGCGCGTACTGGATGGGATGGAACAGGCTCCGCATATCGGGGTTGATCCAGATGCCGCTGTCGCTGTCGCCCGTGCCGATGAGGTGCACGTGGCAGTCCCACGTCTGAGCCGGATCGATTCCCTCCCACGCCGCTTGTACCAGATTGTGCGCCGCCAGACGTTCCGGCAGCGGATCTTTCCGACAGGGGTTCCAGATACCTTCGTCCAGCCGGAAGCGACAACCCGCCACCCCGAGGCCACTGATGCCCACAACGGCGAGAAAACGTCGCCGATTCACGGGATCTTGAACGGCATACGGTCCGTGCCCGTTTGCCCGACACGGCGGAACGATTGCGCTGCATGCCCGTTCCTTCGCGCCGGGCGAACAAACACGCCGGCTGGAAATATTTTATAAATTAATGAATTATTTTCCATTTCACATGCCGTTTGTTAAACAGGAATCGGGGACGCGGTGGGTACCGTTTCAAATGCGATACAGTGTAGATCACCGCCTGCAATTTTCCTCTTCTACAAACCCTGTCATTTACGGTAGATTATGCTAGTTTACTCCACCACCATAACCCTAGAATCCCAACCTTCCACTGAGGAGCAATTAATGGCAACAAGCGGACAAAAACCAACCACCAAATCAGAAATCTTTTCCTACATCGCAGAAAAGACAAATCTGAAGAGAAAAGAAGTTGTCGCTGTATTTGACGCTTTAACGGAACTCATAGAGCGCGATCTGAAGCGGGGCCCCGGGATCTTCAACGTTGTCGGCCTCATGAAGATCAAGCTCGTCCATAAACCCGCGGTGCCGGCGCGGATGGGCATCAACCCGTTCACCAAGGAGGAGGTGATGTTCAAGGCGAAACCGGCCCGAAATGTCGTCAAGATCCAAGCCTTGAAAACACTGAAGGACATGGTCTGACAACCGGAAATAACGGCACTTACCGAATATAGCCGGCGAATACACCAAAAAGATTCTGGCGGAAACAATAAGGATGTGCGCCCCGTGGCCATGGAAGGCCCGGCCTGCGCAGGTAAATGCCTGCACAATTCAGCGGTACTTCTTAATGAGGGTTTAAATAATCCCCGGCGGTTAACGCAAGCCCCTTAAAACAAGCCTTATAGGCGGGCGTGGCCATCACGCCCGTGCCCGTGTCTGCATGTTCAATGATGTAGTCTTCGTCCAGGCTGATCTCCACCGGTTTTCCGGCGTATTTGCCCCTGCAATCCTCATAGATGCGGTTACCCGAGGCATCGAACTGGCGGAAGGCGTGAAGCCCGCGATTATAGTTGTGCAGATTAATAAGCGTTTGCATGGGAGCGTTGCGGCTGTGTGTGAGATACATCGCCGAGTAATCCCGAATCACGCGTCCCCGCTCATCGTAAATATAAACCTCGATGGCATGAATTCTGTCGGGATGTCTGCGTTCCCACTGGATCAGGCTCAGTAACTTACCGGTCTTTTTGTCGTAGTAGCTGACCTCTCTGTAGAACTTCGGCAGGCGATAATAACCCCCGACGCGCACGGATTTTCTTGTCTCGACGTCGTTAAGCAGCCTCTGTTGCAGGGCGTAGAGCCGCTCGACAAATCGGTTCCAGCGTTCCTCGTGTGTCAAATTGGCATCCACCTGGACGACCCGGTCGCCGGCCTGGGATACGCCCAATGCAACGATCACGGCCACCAGCGACAACGCCAAATTCAATACGCCTGTTTGTCTCATTTGTTTATCGTGCACCGCGGGATAACACTTTAATTTAGATGAGCGGCGCATGGAATTTATTCCCGCCCCCTCCACCTTGGCCGGCATTAATAAATCTCTTTCCCGATAGACCATTCCGCATTATCCTTATGACCCCGGCGGGGTTACGGCAATCCCCGCGATGCTCACATAATCCGGGAGGACGGGATGACGGCAGACTGCCTGTTTTGCAAAATGGTGACCGGTGCGATCAAGCCCGACACGGTCTACGAAGACAGCGACGTCCTGGCATTCAAGGACATCAATCCCCAGGCGCCGGTACATGTCTTGGTAGTTCCGAAAAAACACATCTCCACCCTGAATGAGTTCGATACCGGCAATATCGATCTGATCGGGAAGATGTTTCTCGCCGCTGGAAAAATTGCCCGGGACACCGGAGTGGCCGAGGCCGGTTACCGCACCGTGATCAATTGCAACGCGGGGGCCGGTCAATCCGTGTTCCACGTCCATCTGCATGTGCTGGGCGGGCGCACCATGAACTGGCCGCCGGGATGAGGACTTACCGGGTGAAATGAAAGTATTTTAACCTCCTTACTCCTTACCCCTCACGCCTCACTCAAAAAGGAATGTCATCATCAAAATCGCCGGCGGTCGCCGGGGCGGTCTTGGCGCCCTGTGAAGCAGGCGGCCGGTCTTGGTTCATATTGTCGCTGGTGGGTTGACCCGCAC